>CAXTDD010000093.1:0-7466 GCA_964242955.1 uncultured Rubrobacteraceae bacterium
TGGTCTCTTCGTCTATGGTCGGCTCCAGCGCGTCGTAGCCGTACGGGAGCTGCGGAAGTTGGTAGGTCATCTCTTCTCCTGATCTAATCCAGTTCTCGCCTAAACCTGATGCTCGGTCGAATGCCTACATCGCTGCCTCCTTCCAACCCCTGAAACCTGAAGCCTGAAACCTACAAAACCAGATGCAGGTCGCCGAACTCGTGCCAGAGGTAGCATTCTCTCAGGGCCTCTCCGTAAGCGACTCGGAGGTGCTCGCGGTTGGCTATGGCTTCCAGCATCCAGAGGTGTGTGGAGCGGGGCTCGTGCAGGCCGGTGAGCATGGCGTTGGCGGACTTCACGCCGCGTTCTGGGGTGATGACGAGGTCCGTCCAGCCCTCTCCCGGGTAGGTCAGACCGTTTTCGTGCGTGACGGTCTCCAGCGCCCGCACAGCGGTGGTGCCCACGGCGACGACCTTTCTTCCGGCGGTATGCGCCGCGTTGACCGCGCGGGCCGTCGCCGCCGGAACCCGGTAGAACTCCTCGTAGGGGGGCTCATCCTCCTCCAGGCTGGCGACGCCGGTGTGCAGGATCAGGGGCGCAACCTGCACGCCTCTGGCTACCAGCCGCGTGATGAGCTCCGGCGTGAACGCCCGCCCGGCGGAAGGCATCTCCGCGCTGCCCTTCTCCGTCGCGTAGACGGTCTGGTAGTAGCGCGAAGGCCACCCGTCCCGCACGTAGCCGTACCGGATCGGTGCCCCGTTCCGGTCGAGGTACTGATTCAAGTTGATCGGGAGGTCGAGGGTCGAGACCCAGAGCCGGTTCTTTTTCGTGCCAGGGACCCGGTTTTGCGGCAGATAAGGGGTGTGCAGGATGACCTTGCCGCCCTCCGGTAGCCTTAGCGTCCCTCCGGTCTCACCGTCGAAGAGAGGTTGAAAGTTCTTCGCCCGGAGTTCCACGGTCCACAGGTCCGCCGGAAGGTGGGTGGAGAGGTGCAGGTTAACGGGGGAGCCGTCTGACTTCGTGGCCGGCAGGGCGGCGTTCATGGTGCCGCTGGTGTTGACGACGAGCACGTCGCCGGCTTCGAGAAAGTCCGGCAGGTTGTGGAAGCCCGTGTGGACGGTGCGATCGTCGTGCCGGTAAGAGACCAGGAGGCGCACCCCGTCGCGGGCAAGGCCGCGGGCCTCGGGCGGCTCGCCCGCCTCCAGGCTGGACGGGAGCTCGAAGTCGAGGTTCCCCGGTCTCCAGGGCCTTGCGTGTCTGGTGTGTGGTTGCGCGTCGTGTTTGGGGTTGTCTCGCTGTGCGGATATAGGTTTCGTGGGTCTGATTCTCGTGTCGAGCAAGTGTGTTTCCTCTGTTCGGGGCGGCCACGTTCGTGGGCCGTCGCGGGTTATTTCGTAGACGTTGGCGCCGACGAAGTGGAGCCGGGCGCCATCCTCGCCGTAGCGATGCACCGGACGATAAAGGAGGTTCCGGCGAGTCGTGCGCTAAACAACCGGCGCGGTCTCCTCGCCGGAGGCCCTCTGCTCGGGGGGCTGAAACAGGGTGAGCTGGAGGCCGTCCGGCGCCCGCAGGCGCTGGTTGAAATCACCCCAGGGCGTCTGGACCGGGGCGTTGAGAGCCTTCGCTCCCTTTCCCCGAAGGGCGGTGGCCGCCGACTCGACGTCCGTTACCTCCAGGGCCAGCCGCACGGGGCCGGAGACGCGCTCTCCGACCTCCACCTCGTCTATGTGTTCGGCCTGGGGGCGATCTATGAGCTCAATAGTCGCCCGGCCGGCGTCCAGCACGATGCCCCGTCCTTGCGCCCCGGTCCATTCCAGCATGATGGGCAGGTTCAGCGCGTCCTTATAGAGGGCCGCGGCGCCGTCGAAGTCGTCCACCGTGAGGGCGACCCGCAGTTCGTGGATACCATCTTCCGGTTCGTCCGCGCCGGTCACGTCTCTCGTCGCGTACCGGCCGCCCGGCAGGTCGTCGGTCAGAAGCTGCACGAGGCCCGGAACGCTCTCTTCGGGGAGAGGCCGGTCGCTGATGTCCTCGCCGGGGAAGGCCTCCTGGTGCATCCGCGTGCGCATGTCGCCGGGGTCCGCCCGGTAGACGCGCCAGCCGGGGTTCTCGGCGGCGAGGATGTTGGAGAGCTGCTCCAGGGCGGCCTTGCCGGAGCCGTAACCGCCCCACCCCTCATAAGGCTCGACGGCCGCGTCGCTGGTCACGTTGACGATGCGCGCGTCGGGTACCAGGTCGTCGCGGACGGCCTGCACGAGCGCGAGCGGTGAGATCACGTTCGTTTGGTAGACCTCTTCGAGCGCATCGAGCGGGTAGTCCAGGAGAGACGGCTGGGGGCTCGGACCGAGGATGCTCGCGTTGTTCACGAGCGCGTCCAGGCCGCCGGCCTCGTGGGCGGCCTCCGCAAGCTCGCGGCGGTGTTCCGGGTCCGTGACGCTGCCGGTGATCGCGACGACTCGCGTGAAGCCCGCGAGCTCCGCGCGTGCCGTTTCGAGATCCTCCTCGCTGCGGGCGTCGATGATGAGCGCCCATCCATCTCTGGCCAGCCTCCGGGCCAGCGCGAGGCCGAGGCCCCGCGAGGCGCCCGTGATCAGGGCAGTCCTTCCCGTTTCGTATCCGTTCATCCAGTCTCCTTTCCGATTCGGGCGGCGTGCCTCGCCTCGCGGGCGACCGCCCGCTCGTAGCTCGTGCGGAAGAGCTCGATGACCTCCCGGGCATCCTCTTCGCTCCGAAGCTCGTGGCTCGCGTCCGTCTTGCTGTCGGGAAAGGCGGGGTGCGGGATGGCTTTGCCGGAACGGATCAGGCCCTCCCTGATCTCATCGGGGAAGGAGAAATCCGCGAGGCCGAACTCGTCGTGGTGGACGTGCCCCAGATGCCTGCGGCCGAGCCGGAAGACGGTGGCCGGTGGGATGCGAAAACCGGCCCCGCTCGTACCGCCTTCGGACTCCACTTTGATGACCCCGGGCCAGCCGAGAATCTCGCGCTCGATCTGCGCCAGCAACTCTCTTCTCATCCGGTCCCTTCTCTCCTCGTTCGTATACGGGGATCATCCCACCCGATACATCCCCCTACATCGCGCGGAAGGACGGACTTCGGACCTGTACAAAGGTACGGGCGTCGGTCGGAGGTGCAAGGCCAGCCAGACCCGATCTCGTACCCCGCCCGGCGAAGAGATCCCGGCCGGGGTTACGGCTCTACAATGCCCCTCTCGGTGGCGATCCTGGCCGCCTCGGTGCGGTTTTGGGCGCCGAGTTTGGCGAGGATGGAGCCGACGTGGAACTTGACGGTGCGTTCGGAGATGTAGAGGCGGCCGGCGATGTCGGCGTTCTTGAGACCGCGGGCGAGCAGGGGGAGCACCTCCAGCTCGCGGGGGGTCAGGGGGTTGGCCGGTTCTGGCTCGCCGCCGATGCGCTGCAGCAGGCGGTTCGTGACGGCCGGGCCCAGGAGTGAGCCGCCGGCGTGGACGGTCCGGACGGCGGAGAAGATGTCGGCGCGGGAGGCGCCCTTGAGGAGGTAGCCGCGGGCGCCGGCGCGCAGGGCGCCCAGGATGCGCTCGTCCGTGTCGTAGGCGGTGAAGACGACGGCCTGGGCTTTGGAACCGGCGGCCCCGAGCCTCTGGAGCGCTTCGACGCCGTCCGCGTTCGGCATCTCCAGATCCAGCAGGATCACGTCGGGCCGTAACTCCCCATCCAACCTCACGACCTCGTCCCCGTCCGCAGCCTCGCCGACCACCTCGAAATCGGGCTGTGTACGGAGCACGGCCACCAGGCCCTCGCGCAGCATCGGGTGGTCGTCGGCGACGAGGAGCCGAATTTTGGAGGTCTCGGGCATCAGGTCTCGGGCATCAGGTCTCTATCTTCTGACGCCTGTTGCCTGACGCCTGAAGCCTTTTTGATCAGTGGCACCGCGGCCTCCACTCGCGTCCCCACGCCCGTACCGCTCTCCACGTCCAGCACGCCGCCGAGCAACGCGACCCGCTCCCTCATGCCGACGAGCCCGTGGCGGTCGCCGGGAACTTTCGTCGGGTCGAAGCCGCGGCCGTCGTCTTCTATGAGTAGGCTGACGGCGTCGGGCGTGGCGACGAGCCGCACCGTTGCGCGCTGGGCCTCCGCGTGGCGGGCGACGTTGTTCAAGGCTTCCCCGCAGACGCGGTAGAGGGCGGCCTCCACGCGGGGCGGGAGCGGCCGGCTGCCGTTGACGGACTGGAACCTGGCAGCCACGCCCGACGCTGTCTCCCAACGGTCTACGAGACTTTTCAGGGCTTCCGGGAGGGAGCGGCCTTCCAGGGGGGCGGCGCGGAGGTCGAGGACGGAGCGGCGGGCCTCATCGAGGTTGGAGTGGGTGAGGGAGAGGGCGCGGGCGAGGGCGGTCTGGACCCTCTCGGGGTCCGAGCCCGATTCGAGGAGGGCTTCGGCCGATTCGATCTGGAGCCCCGTGGCCGTAAGGTTCTGGGCCAAAGTGTCGTGGATCTCGCGCGCCAGCCGGTTCCGTTCCTCTACGGCCCCGAGCCTGGCGCTCCGCTCGAAGAGCCGCGCCCGCTCGACGGCGATGGAGAGCAAGTCGCCGACGGTGTTGAGGAGTTGCAGATCCTCGGGGTCCAGGCCGCGCCAACCCGGGCTCGCGACGTTCATGACGCCGAGTTTCTTCTCCCCGGAGTACAGGGGGATGCTCGCGTGGTAGCGGAGGCCGTCGGTGCCGTCCACGAGCCCGCTCAGGCGGCTGCAGGTCAGGACGTTCACGTTGGCAGCACCCTCGAGGTCGCCCTTCTTGTAGGTGTCGAGGCAGTAACAGTAGCCCGAGCCGTCCATCCGGCGCGGCTCGTCGGCCAGGACGGGCGGGAGGTTCTGGGCGGCGGCCAGGTAGGGCTCCGGCGAGGACTCGCCCAGCAGCCAGATCCAACCCGTCCGCAACCCGAGCAACTCGGCCACCTGCGAGAGCGCGAACCGGAGCGCCTGGTCCAGGTTCACCGACCGGTTGAGCTCGCGCGCGATGCCGTTGAGCACCGAGAGCTCGTGGTTGAGACGCTTGAGATCCCCCGCCGTTCTCGTATTCGAAGTCTCGGACACGCCACCGCACCTCCTACGGCAGTCTAGCAGCGCGCACCCCGTAGAGGGACAAAGAGGGCAGAGATGGACGTCTCCCGGGATGGACCGGGCGGGCTTCTACCCAACCCGGACCTTCCCGGAGACCGGCTAGCGGCCTTTGCGCAGGGCGGCCAGCACGTCCTGGGGGCCGCGGTACTCGCCCTCGGGGAGCCTCTTGCGTAGCTGGCCCAGGACGGGGCTCGGCACCCCGTTGCGCTCCAGCTTGACGAGCAGCTCATCCCTGCGGGCGGGGAACTCGACGCCCTCCAGGTACCGCCCCACCTGAGAGGGCAGACGCTTCCTCAAGAAATCCACGGTCCTTAGCCTCCTTTGGGCCGATTGCTGAGGTCATGGTACCGCGGCGCGCCGACCTGGTATCCGACCGGGCCCTTCGCTGGCTTGCTATAGTTGCGCGTGGGATTCAAGGAGGGTGCCATTGACGGAGCCGCGGACCACAGATCTCCCGGTGCCGGAGCGTGCTCCGGGTGGCTGGTAGATCTTTGGAGGCGAGCGCCGGGAGGGCTTCGGCGAGGTCCATCCTGGCGGAGCTGGTGGTCTTCGGCATCAAGCAGGCCAGGGCGTGCCTGTTCCCGGGGATCTTTATCTCGATCCTCCTGATATCGAGCTACGTACCGCTCTTCGGGGTGGCGCGCTACGACTTTATCTTCGTCGGGGCGGTGCTGGCCCAGGTCGTGCTGGTGGCGCTCCGGATCGAGACCAGGGACGAGGTGCTCACCCTCTGCGCCTTCCACCTGCTCGGCATCGTGCTGGAAGTCTTCAAGACCAACCCGGCCATAGGCTCGTGGAGCTACCCAGAGGGGGGCTTCTTCGAGGTCTTCGGCGTCCCGCTCTACAGCGGCTTCATGTACGCCTCGGTGGCGAGCTACATGTGCCAGGCCTGGCGCCTGCTCGACCTGGAGCTCAAAAACTACCCGCCCTACGCGTTAAGCGTGCCCCTGAGCACCGGCATCTACCTCAACTTCTTCACCCACCACTTCATCCCCGACCTCCGGTGGGTGCTCGCCGCCGGGGTGGTGGCCGTGTTCTTCAAGACGAGGGTGCTCTTCACGGTGACGCGCCGGCGGCGGAGCATGCCGCTCGTGCTCTCGTTCGTGCTGATCGGGTTCTTCGTCTGGATCGCCGAGAACCTCTCGACGTACTTCGGGGCCTGGGCCTACCCGAACCAGGCCGCAGGCTGGGAGGTCGTCTCGCTCGCCAAGATCAGCTCCTGGTGCCTGCTGGTCATCGTCTCCTTCGTCATCGTTGCGGATTTGAAGCACGCCCGCTCCGCGGGCTAGTTAGCACGCTCCGGCTCCGCCTCCGCTCTTAGCCCTTAGCTGTTAGCCTCTGACCGCTCTGGCGTGGCCCCTACGCGTGTCGGTATCGTCTCGTACGGCCAGTCTTGCGGCCCGGCCTAATCGGCGCTTTGGGAGACTCCATCCACAGAGAAGCTAAGAGCTAAAAGCTAACGGCTAACAGCTAGAAGCCCTAAGCCTTCCTCCGGTACCTCCTGCGGAGGAGCAGGGCGACGATGACGAGGGCCACCAGCGCGACGACGCCGAAGCCGAAGGACCGGGCGACGGCGAGGAGTTCGGTCCAGTACTGGCCGAAGACGTAGCCGATGAGCGAGTAGGCGACGGCCCAGACGCAGCCGGCGGCCAGGTTGTACGGGATGAACCTGTAGTACTTCATCCTGGTGACGCCGGCGAAGAGCGGGGTCATGCTGCGCAGGCCCGGCCCGAAGCGGCCGACGAAGACCGTCTTGCCACCGTGGGAGTCGAAGTAGCCCTCGACCTTCTCAAGGCTTTTTTCGTTTATCAGGAAGTGGAGGAGCCGGATCTTGAGGATGCGGCTGATCAGGGGCCGTCCTCCTATCCTGCCGATCCAATACACCGAGTTGTCGGAGACGAGCGCCCCGAGGAACCCGATGAGCATGACCAGCGGCAGCGCGGCCTGCCCATCGTTGGCGAAGAAACCACCGGCGAAGAGGACGATGTCCCCCGAGGATGGGAGCCCGAAGTTGTCGAGCGCGGCCCCGAGAAATATGACCAGGTAACCGTGCTCCAGAAGCAACCGCGTCACGAAGTCCAGGACCCCGCTTGGGGAGTCGGGGATGGACCGGAGGAAGTTCAGGATACTCTCCATACGACCCGCGCTTTATACCACGCCCCGCCGAACGACGGTCGCCCCGCCGGGCCCCGACCGTTCTTGATACCCTACCCGTGCCGGCAAAGTCCCGCGGTCCCGGCGCGGTGGAGGAGACGAGGGTGCCAGACAAAAGGCGTAACCTGTGGCTCGTCGCCCTCCTCGGCGGGCTGGTCGGGGTCCTCGCGGCGCGGTTTCTCTTCCCGATAGTTTTGGAGAGCGGAGGTCCCGTCGTGTTTTTCGTTCTCCCTATTCTGC
>CAXTDD010000094.1:0-7434 GCA_964242955.1 uncultured Rubrobacteraceae bacterium
CAACACCACCGGCCCCCTCTGCCTTGCTCTCTCGTGCGATCTGGGCGACAGTCTCCGGCCCGGATGACCCGCCGTCAAATACCCTTTGACGTATCGGACGTGGCCTTGCGTTCGCGGACTTTGCCAGGCGAGGTTCTACCAGGCGAGGTCCTTCTCGTAGCCCAGCTCGACCAGGAGCTCGCCGGCCTCCTCCTTGAAGACCTCCTTATCCCGCCCGGTGAAGACGCCCTTCCAGTCGCCGGAGATGCCCTTGCGGAAAAAGGTGTTGGACGATTCCTCTCCCCGCGCCCTTCCCTCGGAGAGCTTCTCGAAACGGTTCGCTTCCACCACCTCCTCGACAACATTCGGGGCCGTGTCGGCCGCCAGGAAGCCGAACAACTCTCTTAGCGCCTCATGCGGGCGTTCCAGGTGGTCCTCGTAGAAGAGCTCGGAGTAGTTCTCGCCGAAGAACTCGCGGCCTTTCTCCCTGCCCCGGCGCACGTGGAGGTTCCAGCCGCTGGCCCGCTGCCGGATGCGGTCTTCCGTAAAGATGCTCCGGCCTTCGGCGAGGAAAGCCTCGCGGTCGTTCAGGTAGGCGTCTCGGATCTCCACCTCTTCCGGCGAGAGTTTCACCGGTCCGCCGCGGTCTTCCGAGGCGTGCCAGAAGGCGTGCATGCCGGAGATCGCGACATCGCGCCCGTCCCGCACGGCGTGGACGATCCTGGCGTTCGGGTAGAGCGCCCGGATCTCGTGCAGAAAAGAGATGTGGTGGGGGGTCCTGTCGCCGAGGATCCTCTTGCCCGACTCCGTCAGCCTGCGGCGCATCAGGGCGTCCATGGAAGCGCGGACGATCTGGACCACGTCCCTGTCGTACTCCTCGGGCTTTGTCCATAGGTTCTCGTCGTAGTCGTGCCAGGCCTTGAAGCCCTCGGACTCCTTCAGGACCTCGTAGAGCACGCGCCTGCCCCCGAGGTCGTGCAGGGGCCTCCCGAAGAACATCCCCGGCCCCAGGCACAGGACCTCCGGGTGGGTGTTGAGGGTCCGCTCCAGCCACGTCGTCCCCGACCTACCGTGCCCGACCACGAAGAACCGCGCATCCTCTACCGTCATGTCCTCCGGGGGCATGGGCTTGGGGATGGGCGTCCCTTCCTGCACCCGCCGCTCTTCGCGCTGCCTGCGCCTCTCTGTCCTGCGCCGCTTCCTGGCTTCCGTCCGCCGCCGCTCCGCGTCCATGCGGGTTCCCTAAAGCGTCCGTAACAGGGCTTGGGACAGAACGCTCACCAGCCCAGGTCTCTCTCATAGCCGAGATCCACGAGCAGGTCCCCGGCGTGCCGCTTGAAGACCTTCTTGTCGCGGGCGTTGAAGGTGTTCTTCCAGTCGCCGGAGATCCCCTTGCGGAAGAAGGAGGTAGTGTCCTCCTCGCCGCGGGAACGGCCTGAGTTCTTCTCGAAAGCGTTCTCCGCGACTATGTGGTCTAGCACCTCCCGAGTCGTGCTCGCCCCGAGCAAGGAGAACACCCGCTCCAACTCGGCGACGGGCTCGATCAGCAACGCCTCGTAGCGTACCTCAAGGTAGTTGTCCCCGAAGAGCCGACGACCGTACTCGCTGCCCCTGCCGACGATTTGCTTCCAGCCTTTCGCCAGCTTGTTGATGCGCCCTTCGGTGAAGATGCTGCGTCCGCTCTTGAGAAAGGCTTCACGGTCGGCGAGGTAGGCGTCGCGCAGCGCCAACTCCTCCGGCTCCAGGTCCACCGGGCCGCCCCGGTCGCGGGCACTGTTCCAGAAAGCGTGGACGTTTGAGATCGCCACGTCCCGCCCGTCGCGGATGACGTGGATTATCTTCGATTCAGGGTAGAGCGCGTGGACCTCTTTCAGGTAGGAGACGTAGTGCGGGGTGCGGTCGCCGACGATCTTTTCTCCGCTCTGGTCGAGGGCCGGGTACAGCACCTGATCCGTAACGGCCTTGACCATGCCCGGAAGCTCGGCCTCGAAGTCGTGCCCGCTCCAGTAGTTGGGCTGCATCCCGTGCCAGGTTTCTAACTCTTTCGACCTCTCCAGCGTCCAGTAGAGGGTCTTGCGCCCCTCGAAGAGCCCCATGTCCCGCCCAAAGAACATCCCCGACCCGACGCAAAGCACCTCCGGGTGAGAGTTCAGCAGCCTCTCCGACCACGTCGTCCCGGACCTGCCGTGCCCGACCACGAAAAACGGCGGGTTCTCCCGCGAACGCAGCGGCCTTGGGCTGGCGGCCACGGAAACGCTTACGGTACCGTTCTTCTCCCGCTCCCCCGAGGTCGCGCCGTCCGGCCCGTAGCCGAGCTCCGCGAGCAGCCCACCGGCCTTCTCCTCGAAGACGCGCCGGTCGCGGTCCGTAAAGACCTCTTTCCACTCCCCGGCGACGCCCTTGCGGTTGAAGTGGGCCGGGTCCTCCTCGCCCCGCTCGCGCCCGGTGGCCTTCTCGAAGGTGTTCTGGTCCGCGACGCGGGCGGCCACCCCAGGATCGTGGTCCACGCCGAGAAAGGCGAACAGACGCCCGAGCTCGGCGGCGGGATCGTCCAGAAGGTCCTCGTAGCGCACCTCGTGGTAGTTCTCCCCGAATAGCCGTTCCCCGTCATTACGGCCCTTGCCCACCACGTCGCGCCAGGACTCGGCGGACCACTCGATCCCATCGTCCGTGAAGATGCCCCGGCCGCTCTTGAGGAAACCTTCGCGGTCGGCGAGGTAGGCGTCGCGCAGCGCCAGCTCTTCGGGCCCCAGGTCCACGGGGCCGCCCCTGTCGCGGGCGTTATGCCAGACGGCGTGGACGTTCGAGATGGCGACGTCGCGGCCGTCCCGGATCACGTGGACGACCTTCGCATCCGGGTAGAGGGCGTGCAACTCGTCCAGAAAAGAGACATGGTGCGGCGTGCGGTCGCCGGCGAGCTTCTTGCCGGTCGCCGCCAGCTCCGCGCCCATCGTGTAGTCCGCGATGGACTTCACCAGGCGTGGCAGGTCCTCCTCGAAGGGCCGTTTGCTCCAGTAGTTGGGGCGCATGTCGTGCCAGGTCTTGAGGTCTTCCGTGCCTTCGAGCGCGACCGGCAGGGTGGCCTGGCCCTCGAAGAGCGGCATGGTTCGCCCGAAGAACATCCCCGAGCCCTTGCACGCCACCTCGGGGTGCGAGTTGAGCGTAAGCTCGAGCCACGTCGTCCCCGAACGGCCATACCCAACGACGAAGAACGGCGCCGGTATCTCGACCGACTTGCGCGGTGAGATCACGTCCGGGACGGCGGATTCTTTTTTGGCCTCAGCGGCTTTTTTCGGGTCGTGGAAGGGCCTGCCCTTCATCATGTCCAGGTCTTCTGGGTCCCAGGCGAGGTTCGGGTTGTGGTACGGGTCGGCGCGGAGCGCCTTCCCCCACCGCCTCCTGGCGTACCCGGCCTCGTCCGGACCTGGCTGGGGCGGGCCATCGGGCGAACCGTGGTAGGTGAAGTTCGCGTAGGGGGTGCATACGACGAGCAGACCACGCTCGCGCAGCCTGAGGCAGAGATCCACGTCGGCAAAGGCGTCGTCGAAGCGGAGGTCGTCGAAGCCGCCCGAGCTCTCGAAGGTCTCCTTGCGGAACATCATGCAGCGGGAGGAGACGGCCGAGCAGTTGCGGTTCAGGGCGAAGTACAGGTCGTAGCCGACGGCGCGACGGTCGCAGTTGCGGTAGAGGATTGGGCGCCCGTTCTCGGTGTCGTCGGTCAGGATCAGGCCAGCCCCGTACACCTCGCCCGAGGGCAGGGTGAGCTTGCCCCCAACGACCCCGACCTCGTCCCGCTGGGCGTGCTGCAACATGCTCTCAAGCCACCCGTCCGAGACGGCCTCCACGTCCGGACCGAGCAGCGCCACGTACTCCCCGTCCGCCCGCCAGACCGCTTCGTTGAGTAGTTCCGCGGACTGCGTCCCTTCGAGCCTCTCCGTCTTCTCGCCCTTCAGGGTGGCGTTCTTCGTGTCGAGGACGAGGATCTCGTGGTCCTCGTACGCGGTCTTCTCGCGCAGGCTCTCCAGGAGTTTGTCCGGGTCCTCCGGGGACCAGGAGATGACGCTCACCTTCGGCTGGCCGACGATCTCGCGCCGGACGCGGAACGTGTTGGGCATGAAGCCCGAGTCCTCGACGGCGCCTGCGATGCCCTGGCGCTCTAGTGAGTCCTGTATGGCGCGGCGGGCCTTCTCGTGGGTGTAGGGCTTGCCCTCGGCGCCGACGGCGGTCGAGCCGGTCACCATCCGCCAGTGGTAGAGCATCTTCGGGAGGTGGTGGATCCTGTCGGTCTTCTCCGCGACCCTCTGGACGAGTTCCAGGTCCTGCGCGCCGTCGAAGCCCCCGCGCCAGCCGCCGAGCTCGTCGAGAAGCGTCTTGCGGTAGACGGAGAAGTGGCAGAGGTAGTTCGCCTCCATCGCCAGGTCGTGCGACCAGCCGGCCTTAAAGTGCGGGTTCATCCGGTTCCCGGCCTCGTCGATCTTGTCCTCGTCCGAGTAGACGAGGTCCGCGTCGGGATGGGCGCGCAGGACCTTCACCATCTCGAAGAGCGCGTGCGGCGCGAGCTCGTCGTCGTGGTCGAGCAGACCGACCCATTCTGCGGTCGCCAGGGCGAGAGCGTGGTTTGTGGCTCCCACGATGTTCTCGTTCTGCTCCAGGCGCTTGACCTTTATCCGGTCGTCGATCCGCCCGTAGAGGTCGAGCGTCTCTCTTACGTGCGGCTTGGTCGAGGCGTCGTCGCAGACGCAGAGCTCCCAGTGGGGGTAGGTCTGGGCCATGACGGAGTCCAGGCAGCGTTCCAGCCAGGCGGGCTCCGGATTGTAGACGGGGAGGAGGACGCTCACCTTCGGTTTGTGGTCCAGGCGGCGGGCGGCGTTGCGCATCCGGGCCGTGTCCCAGCTCCCGGGGTCCGTGAGCCGGCGCCACCGCTCGTAGTTCTGCAGGACGGCGGGGAAGCGGTGTTGTGTCACCGGCCTCTCCCCCGGACGCGGGTCCGCACGCGGGCCGCGATGCCGCGCGCCGTGGCGACGCCGTCCCGGATCTTCAGTGCCAGGGCGTAGCTGCCGCTGTTGCGGATAACGTCCAAGTCGTGGCGGCACCGCTTGAGCTCCTCGTTGGCCCGCCGGAGCTTGCGGTTGGTTTCCTGGACGCGGGCGGCGAGCTCATGGTGCTTGTAGTTGTGGTACTGCTTTATCTGGTGGGCCGTGATCCCCCAGTCGAAGGTCTCCTCGAAGATCTGACGGTCGCGGTCCAGGATCATGTGCGGCTTCGCCAGAGGCTCCGGGGGTTCCCCGTTCGTGCACACGGCGATGATGTAGAGTGTCACCGGGGCCTCCAGGGAGAACTCCGGGTCTTCCAGGGAGAAGTGCGCGCTTTCGAGGGCCACGCCCCCGTCGGGCGGGAGCCCTTCGCCGGCGAGGATCAGGCTGCCGGCGAAGGCCCCCTGGCGGTAGAGGGTGACGTGCTCGAAGTGGCGCTCCAGGATCTCCCGGAACTCCGCCTCGTACATCTCCTTGACGTGGTACGGGTTGACGGAGTTGCGGTCGTTGGAGTAGGTCTGCTTGTCCGGGGTCGAGACGAGAAAGAGCCCGTCGTCCCTGACGACGCGCTTCGCCTCGACCACGAGGTCCTCCGGGCGGTCCAGGTGCTCTATGACCTCGAAGGAGATCGCCACCTCGAAGCTGCTGTCCTCGAAGGGCAGCCTCGTCACGTCCCCGACCTGGTACGAGAGGTTTTGGGCGTGGTAGCGCCTCCTCGCGTGGCCTATGGCCTCTTCGGAGAGGTCGACGCCCTGCACGCTCCTCGCGAGCCGGGAGAGCGAGTTCGAGCCGTAGCCGGCGCCGCAGCCCATGTCGATCATGGCCCTGCCCTCGACGTAGCGCTCCACGAGGCGGTAGCGGGCGATGTGGTCGTAGGACATCTCCGCCGCGTTGCCGACGCCGGGCAGGAAGCGCTCGCCGGTGTTCTCGAGTTCGTGCGCCTCCGGCGTTCCGTGTCCGTTCAAGCCGTCGGCTCTGGCAGCATTCTCCAAGTGTTTTCTCTCCGTTAACGGGGCGCCAAAGGTACCGCGCAACATACTACAGCTTGAAGAGTGTTGTTCAAGCAACCGGGGCCGCGTCTCGCGGACGCGCTTTGCTAGAATGGCGCCTCCGGAAGAGACCCACGGAGGTTGCCAGTTGCCGGCGTTCAGGAATCGCGCGACCCTCGACGTTTGGCGCGGCGTGAAGGCGTTCTTTAACCTGGAGATCGCCCTCACCCGCGGAGAGATGCCCGACCCCGACCGCGAACTCCGGCGACTGCGCAAAGAGGTCGGGGACAGAGACCGCAGGATCGAGGACCTCGCGCGGCGGCTCTCCGAAAAGGACGCGGAGTCCGGCCGGATGCGCCGCGCATCCGGCCGTCGGTCCGCCCAAAGACGAGACCCCCTGTTGTTGGCGGCCTTCGGGGAGCGGGGGCCCTGGATCACGAAGTACACCATAAACGGCGCCTCCTACGGCGGCTCCTTCGATGGCATGAACGACGCCCGCGTGGACCACTTCTTCGGCCACTTCCCGGATGCTCGTAGCATCATGGAGCTGGGCAGCCTCGAGGGCGGCCACACCTTCAACCTCGCCGGCCGCCCCGGCGTCGAGGCCGTCCTCGGCCTCGAGGGCCGCGAGGAGAACGTCGAGAAGGCCCGCTTCGTCCAGAACCTGCTCGGCATCACGAACGTCGAGTTCGCGGTGGCGAACCTGGAGACGGCGGACCTCTCCTCCTTCGGACGGTTCGACGCCGTCTTCTGCTCCGGCCTGCTCTACCACCTCCCCGAGCCGTGGAAGCTCATCGAGCAGACCGCGCACGTCAGCCCCAACCTCTTTGTCTGGACCCACTACGCCAGAGGAGACGCCGCGAAGAGTACCCTCCCGGCCCTGAAGAACGCCAAGAACGCCACCAGAGAAGGGCACGAGGGTTGGGAGTACGCCGAGCACGGCCTCGAAGACCCTCTAAGCGGCATGTCTCCCACATCCTTCTGGCCGACCCTCGACGGGTTGCAGACGATGCTCCGGGACCACGGCTACGCGGAGATACGTCTGATACAGGACAACCCGAACAACCCGCACGGGCCCGCGATCACGTTGTCCGCAAAGATGCCGTGAGGTTACCCGCCTGCCGGGGCGACGTCGCGGGCTATCACGGTCCCGACGGTCGGCACGACGCGCACGACGGCGACCTGCCCGAGGCGGAGGTCTCCGAGACGGGCCTTGCGGCCGTCCACGTTGGCCGCCTCCCGGTCCGGGTCCATCCTGAAGCTCAGGCTCCCCCGGTTGAGGACGGTCAGGGTGAGCAGTCCCGTCTGCGGATCCACAGCCTCTACGATGCCCCTGACCTGCTCCGCCGCGAGCTGGCCGCTCGCGGCCACCTTCACGGCCACCCTGCCGGAGGGGGCCTCCGCGTAGTGCGCGCGCACGCGCTGCCCGGGCC
>CAXTDD010000095.1:0-7428 GCA_964242955.1 uncultured Rubrobacteraceae bacterium
CCCCCTGCCCCCGCCCGGGAACCACACCCTCCGCTTCGACGACGTAACCTTCCGCTACGGGCCCGACGCCCCGCCCGTACTCCGGAACGTCTCCTTCGCGCTCGAAGCAGGCAAGCGCGTCGCCGTCGTCGGTCCCAGCGGGGCGGGCAAGAGCACGCTCGCGGACCTCGCCCTCCGCTTCTGGGACCCGACCTCGGGCCGCGTAACCCTCGGCGGCCACGACCTCCGCGGCTTCGCCCAAGACGACCTGCGAGATCTCATCGGCATCGTCTCCCAGGACACCCACGTCTTCACCGACACCCTGCGCGGCAACCTGCTGGTGGCGAAACCGGAAGCCACCGACGCCGGCCTGCACCGGGTCCTCGACCGCGCCCAACTCGGCGATCTGGCAGAACGCCTCCCAGACGGTCTTGACACCCACCTCGGCGAGCAGGGGCTCAGGCTCTCCGGCGGCGAGCGCCAGCGCCTCTCCGTAGCCCGCGCGCTTCTCAAAGACGCGCCCATCCTCGTCCTCGACGAGCCGACCGCCAACCTCGACCCCGAGACGGAGCGAGAAGTGCTCGACGTTGCCTACGACCTCGTGCGGGACCGGGCCACGCTCGTCATTACGCACAGGCTGGTTCGGATGGAGGACGTGGACGAGATTCTGGTCCTCGACTGTGGCCGCGTCATCCAGCGTGGTACGCATGAAGAGTTGCTGAGTGACCGCGGTATCTACCGGGAGCTGTTCAAGGTGCAGCGCGGGGTGCTCGTGGTTAGTTGAGATGCCAAGACCCTGGCAACAGGAAAACTCACAACACTCTCCAAAGTGCGCATCGGGTACGCCTTGAGGCTTGGATCGGTTCAGGGAGGAGTGACCTCTCAACCTCCGTTCATGCGCTCCCGTACCCAGGAGGCAAGGACTGGATCGGTCGGAACGGGTCTCTTGCCGCCGGTCTGCTCCAGGTCTCCGGCGTCGGTCAGGGTACGGATAGCGCTTCGTAACGAGCCCGTACCCTTGATGCCGTGGCGTTGGAGGTAAGATTTGGAGGTCATCTCCGTGGTCGGGTCCTTACATACCGCGAGGTAGACTGCCCGCGCGGCGGGAGACATGCGATCCAGGAGTACCCTGAACTCGTCGGCGGTCTCGTCCAACGCGGCTTCTTTGGCGGACAATACGGTCTCTTCGTCGGCTTCTTCGGAAGCGAGGCTAAAGGCGTGGTGGGCCAACTGCTGGCTCCGGTGGGGATGGCCGTCGGTGAGGGAGAGCAGCAGGTCTACCGCTTCGGGCGTAGCGCGTTTCCCGGAGCTTGCGAACCTGCTCTCGATAAAGTTCCCCAGCTCTTCGAAGGGCAGCCTGCCGAGGTTCATCCTGCGCCCGAAATTGTAGAACGGGCGGTGCCGCTCGACGAAGAGCGCGTCCATAAGCGAGCGCTTGCTCCCCATAAAGATGAAGGACACGTTCGGCGAAGCCTGGAATGCAGTCCTCATCAGCGTATCCGGCTCACCCGGCACATTGAAAACCTCGCCGAACTCGTCCAGGATTATCAGGAGACGCTTCTGAGACGGAGAACGGACAGCCATCTGCTGCGGCACGTCCAGAAGCTGCATCAAGGTCGCGTGCGCCTGGTCTTCGCGCCCCCTGGCCTCGTAGCTGACGCTTACCGCGGTCCCGGCAAACTCTACCTGGAATCCTATTGATCGGAGTAGGTCGGCGAAGAATCGCCCGGTTCTATGGCGTATGGAAGCCGCGGCGTAGGCCCGGCCCAGCACCGCCACCATGTCCGAGATGCTCGTGGTACCCCAAAAGTCCACGTATATCGTGGGGACCAAGTGATGCGCGAGCAAACGCTCCGAGACCACGCGCGCGAGGCTCGTCTTCCCGTACCTCCTGGGAGCGTAGAGAATAACCCCTTGCCCGGAATTGGCGTCTGCGATCAACCCCTGCTTCTCGGATGCGCGGTCGGCGAGTTCTTCCTCTTTGTAGATGGGACGCCCATAAACAAACGGGTTGATCCGCGCGTCCATGGGCACAGCACACTGCTTTCAAAAGCAGTGTGCAATGTTTTGTAGAACATTAGGCTTGAAGAGACCCGCACGACCAGGTTCTCACCTTGGGCCGCGCCGCCATCATAATCCTGGAGCTTGCGGGGTCCGGGCGCCCCGTCAGTGCTCCGATGACCACGCCCGTGTCCAGCCCGATCAGTGGCGGGCTCAATGAGGCTGGTAGTGCCCGTTCGTTCGAACGCGAGCAGATTGACTCAGGGCATAAGGCGGCCTCGCTCATCCCTTGCGCAACCACGCGATGCGGTCGACCCAGTCGCCCTGGTCGGTGTATCCGATGGTCTTGCTTATGCTGGAGATCCGGACGCCAAGGCGTTTGATCCATGTGGAGGACTGACTGGAAGGTCGAAGCGTCCTTACCGGGTGTTCTCGACCGCGTACTCGTCTCGAAAGGCTCTCGCCACCTTCAGGAACGAGGCGAGAACGGTGCCATGGTCTTCCCGGCGCCAGATCATGCCGAGCTCGACGGTGGGCGTGAGGCCGCTGACGGGCCTGTAGGCGACGCCCTTTCTGCGGAGGTTCTGGAGGGAGGCCGGGACGAGGGCCACGCCGGTGCCCCCGGCGACGAGGCCGACTATGGTCTGCATGAGCCAGACGTCTTTCTGGACGGCCCTGGGTACGAAGCCGGCCTGCCGGCACGCCTCGGTGACCTGGCCGTACAGCCCGGGCATCTGCTGGTAGTTCGCGGGGAGGATGAAGGGTTCGTCCGCGATGGATGCCAGGTCAACCCGCGCCTCCGAGGCGAGCGGGTGCTTCTCGGGCAGGGCCAGCACGAGGGGCTCGCGCGAGATGCACTCGACGCCGAGGGAGGGGGCATCGAGCGGGAGGAAGAGGAGGCCGGCGTCTATCTGCCGGTCATGGAGGCGCCGCACCACCAGGTCAGGCCGCATCTCGCGCAAGAAAAGCTCGACGCCCGGGAAGCGCTCCCCGAAAGCGCTCAGGATCGGCGGGAGCACCTCGTTCGAGGCGGAGGGAACGAAACCCAACGTGAGCCTGCCGACCTCGCCGTGGCCCACGCGCCGGACCACGCTCACGGTCTGGTCCACCTGGACGAAGATGCGCCGCGCCTCCTCCAGCAAAAGCTCCCCGGCCTCCGTCAACAGTACGCCCCGGCTCGTCCTCTCGAAGAGGAGAACGCCGAGATCCTCCTCCAGGTGCTTGATCTGGGTGCTCAACGGCGGCTGCGCCATGTGCAACCTCCTGGCCGCCCGGTTGAAACTCGACTCCTCGGCTACCGCCACGAAGTAGTGCAGACGCCGTAACTCCATGCCAACGTTATACCAGAGCCGTATACCCGACACATTCATTCGGTATTGGACATATACCCAAAGAACGGCCAGAATGCCTGGTTAGGGAAGGAGACCGCCGAGGGGTGAGGAGCAACTCGTGGACAAGCAGGCCTCACGGGCCGTCGTCGGAATCGGGGCAGCCGCACGGAGATATTTGCGTGGTCGGATGCCGGGACCTTCCGCCTCCAAGAAAGGGGACTAGCTTGCAGATCCTCGTATTACAGGGGCCCAACCTGACCCGGCTCGGGGTCCGCAGGCCCGAGATCTACGGCACGTACACGCTCGAGCAGATCCAGGAGGCCATGGACGCACGGGCCCGGGATTTGGGATGCAGCCTGGAACACTTCCAGTCCAACCACGAGGGCGCGCTGATCGACTGGCTCCAGGAGCGCCAGGACGCGGCCGACGCGATCATCTGCAACCCGGCCGGTCTTACCAACTACGGGCTCTCGCTGCGCGACGCCCTGGTCGAGACGGAGAAGGACCTGGCGATCGTGCACCTCTCCAACGTCCAGGCGCGCGAGCAGTGGCGCCGCAACGACGTGTTCGCCGAGGTGACGAACCTTTACATCGCGGGTTTGGCGTGGCGGGGCTACGTGGCCGCCGTCGACGCCCTGCACGACCGGTACGTCGAGAGGACCGGGGCCGCCGACGAGCTCCAGATGGGGACGCTGCCCGAACAGGGCCGAGACCGGAGGTAAAGCCGTGAGCCAGACAGTCCGGATCGCGGTGGCGGGGGCTGGCCTGATCGGCCGCCGCCACATAGAGCTGATCCAGGAGAGCGACTCGTGCGGGCTGTCGGCCATCGTCGACCCGTCCCCGGCCGCATCTGATTTTGCCCGAAGCGCCGGCGTTCCGGTCCACCCGGGCCTCGCCGACCTGTTCGCCGCGCAGCGCCCGGACGGCGTTATCGTCGCCACCCCCAACCGGTTGCACGTCGAGAACGGCCTCGAATGCGTAAGCAACGGCGTCCCGGTGCTGGTCGAGAAGCCCATCGCGGACTCGGTGGAGGAGGCGACGCGCCTGGCCGAGGCGGCGGAGGCGGCCGGCGTCGCGCTCCTGGTGGGCCACCACCGGCGTCACAGCCCCGTCCTGGCGAAGGCTCGCGAGGTCGTGGGGGACGGCACGCTCGGGCAGGTCGTCGCCGTGATGGGCAGCGCGATGTTCTACAAGCCCGACCACTACTTCGACGAGGGGCCCTGGCGCCGGGAGGCCGGCGGGGGGCCGATCCTGATCAACGCGATCCACGAGGTGGACGACCTGCGCTCTCTGTGCGGCGACGTCGTCGTCGTGCAGGCTTTCTCCTCCAACGCGGCCCGCGGCTTCCCGGTGGAGGACACCGTCGCGATCAACCTTCGCTTCGCCGGCGGCGCGCTGGGCACGTTTTTGCTCTCGGACACCGCGGCGTCGGCGAAGAGCTGGGAGCAGACCTCGGGGGAGAACGCCAGCTACCCGAACTACGCGGACGAGGACTGCTACGTGGTCGCCGGGACGCGCGGCTCTCTGGCGGTCCCCACCATGCGGCTCAAGACCTACGCTGGGGAGCGCTCTTGGTGGGAGCCGTTCGAGGAAGACGTCGTCGAGGTCGGACGCGACGACCCCCTGGCGCGCCAGCTCGAGCACTTCCGCGCGGTGATCCTGGGCGAGGCTGCGCCCCTGGTAAGCGGTCGGGACGGGCTCCAGACGCTGCGGGTCACGCTCGCGATCCACGAGGCCGCGCGCACGGGAAGCCCGGTGCACCTGCCGACCACGGAATACACCACCGCGACGGCCGACGAGGACTCGAAGTGAGCCGCCGGTGCCCCAACATGCCCGCGGAATTCGGGAGGTGAGTAGATGAAGGCTTTCGTGAAGACGGGTTCCCGACCCGGGGATGCCGGCGTCGCGGAGGTGCCGGTCGTCGAGCCTGGCCCCGGGGAGGCGTTGCTCCGGGTCGCTTCCTGCGGCGTGTGCGGGAGCGACCTGCACGCGTTCAGGTCAGATCCCGGTTTCGAGTGGGTCCGGGCGCCGGTAACTTTGGGCCACGAGTTCTCCGGCACCGTCGAGGCGGTGGGTGAAGGCGTGAGGCTGGTGGAGACGGGGGACCGGGTGGTCGTGATCGCGATACAGGGCTGCGGCGGGTGCGCCACCTGCCTCTCCGGCTCCACGCAGTTGTGCCCCGATAGGGTGGCCGTCGGGCTCTCGCGCGACGGGGGGATGGCCGAGTACGCCGTGGCGCCCGAGCAGTACCTCGTCCCCGTCCCGGAGGGCTTGGACCTCACCGTGGCTGCCCTGTGCGAGCCGCTGGCCGTGGCCGTGCACGCCGTGGCCGCGCGGGCGGACGTGAAGCCCGGGCAGAGGGTCGTGGTGTCGGGGCCCGGGCCCATAGGGGTCCTCTGCGGGATGCTGGCCGCCTGCAGCGGGGCGGAGGTGCTCCTCACCGGGGTGGGGCAGGACTCCGAGGCCCGCCTACCCGCGGCCGAGCGTGCGGGGCTGCGGACCGCGAACCTGAGCGAGAAGTCTTTGGAAGAGCACCTGCGGGACAACTTCGGGGGCCAAGCCCCGGACCTCTGGATCGAGAGCTCCGGCTCCGTGCCGGCGCTCGGCTCCGCCCTGGAGTCCGTCCGGCTGGGCGGCACGGTCGTCGTGGTTGGCCTCTACGCCCAGGAGATGACCTTCTCTCCCACCCTCGCGGTGCGGTCGGAGTTGAGCCTGTTGTTCAGTTACTCCTGCAACCACGCGGACTACCAGGCGGCCCTGGACCTGCTGGCGCGCGGCGCCATAGACCCCGGCCCCCTGCTCTCGAAGTACCCGCTCGCGGACGCCCCCGAGGCCTTCGAGGCGGTCGGCAAAGGCCAGACGATCAAGGCGGTCCTCGTCCCTTAGACGAGAGGAGGCGGACGTATCCGAAAAAGATAGCGGGACCGGGTAGGAGAGACGAGAAGACCCGAAGGGAAAGGGGAAGGAAGATGGAGACGGACCCGAAGGACCGAAGCGGAGAAGGCGGCAACGTCGCGGAGGACGTCCTCGACCGTGACCCGACGTCATTGGAGCAGCGGGATCTCCCGGAGCCCTTGCCGCTGGGGAAGATCCTGGGGCCGGGGATAATCGCGGTCGGGGTGAGCATGGCGGCGGGCGAGTTTATCCTCTGGCCCTTCGTCACCTCGATAGCTGGGCTGGGCCTGCTGTGGTTGGCGGTGACCGCGCTGGCGGCGCAGGTGTTCATCAACACGGAGATCGAGCGCTACACCCTTGCCACGGGCGAGACCGCCGTCACCGGGTTCGCCCGTTTCTGGAAGCCGTGGGGCCTCTTCTTCTGCGTGGCGGCGATCTTCCAGTACGCCTGGCCCGGCTGGGCGACCAGCGCCTCGACCGTGTTCACGTTCGCCCTGGGCGTCGGCGAGGGGTGGGTGGTGCCCATGACCATCGTCGCGCTGTTTCTGATCGGCATCGCCCTGACCGCCTCGCCGGTCGTCTACCAGACGGTGGAGAAGGTCCAGTTCTTCAAGGTCGGGGCGACCATCGTCTTCCTCACCGTGGTGATCGTCGGCGTGATCTCGTTTCGAGCCTGGTCCGAGGCGCCCGCGCAGGTGGTGGGGAACATCGGCCGGATACCGGAGGGTTTCCCGATAGCGTTGGCCCTGGCCGCCATAGGCGCGGCCGGCGGCGGCGGGATCAGCAACTTGGTGCTGAGCAACTGGATCCGGGACAAAGGCTACGGCATGGGCGCCCACATCCCCCGGCTGGTCTCGCCGGTCACGGGCGAAGAGGTGGCCGCGCCCTCGACCGGCTACACGTTCCCGCAGGACGAGGCGAACCTGTCGCGCTGGAAGACCTGGTGGCGGCGGGCCAACATCGAGCACTTCGTCAGCTTCTTCGTCATCTGCCTGCTCACGATCACCATAATGAGTCTGCTCGCCTACTCCACCATCTACGGCCAGAACCTCAGCGACGAGCCGAACACGGACTTTCTCCAGGCCCAGGGCCAGGTCCTCGGGCAGACCATCGGGGGCTGGTTCCAGATCTTCTTCTACGTCGTGGGGACGATCTCGCTGTACGCCGCGGCCCTCGGCCTGCTCGACGTGCTCGGCCGGGTGGTGAGCGACGTCCTGAAGGT
>CAXTDD010000096.1:0-7415 GCA_964242955.1 uncultured Rubrobacteraceae bacterium
CTGGCGTCCCTATCGTGGAGGCCCCGGTCGTCGTGAAGCCCGCCATCGACTCGAAGAGGGCGTCCGCGGGCCCCATCAGCCCGGAGAGGATGAACGGGACGGACCCGGCCGTCGCCACTCCGATCCAGCCCAGCGTCACGATGAGGTACACGTCGCGCCCCGAGACGTAGGGCCGCTCGCTGCGGGTGAGCAGGAAGACGGCGGCCCCGGCCGCCAGGGTCGCGAGCGCCGGGATGGCGAAGACGAGCGTGTTGCCGTCGCCGGCGAGCAGGGCGTAGAGGGAGGGGACGAGCATCGCGGCGCCCCCGGCCGCGTAGACGGCCCCGAGGGCGTTGGCGATCACCCTAGGGTGCAAAGAGCGTCTCCACCTCTTCCACCGCGGAGCCCACGGTGAAGACCACGGCCTCGTCCCCCGGCTCCAGCACGTCCCGCCCGGACGGGATGAGCACCGCCTCGTCCCTGAGTACCGCGCCGACGATGGCGCCCTCGGGGAAGTTGACGTCGGAGAGCTGGCGGTTGGCGACGCGGCAGTTGCGCGGCACGCCCAGGTCTATGATCTGGGCCCCGCTCTCCAGCAGCGTCACCGCGGTGACCTCGCCCCGTCTCACGAACCGCAGGATGGCCCCGACGGCCAGCAGGCGCGGCGAGACGGGGATGTCCACCCCGAGCGCCTCCGAGAGCGGGGCGAACTCCGAGCGGCTAATACCCACGACCGTCAGGCGGGCGCCCAACTGGCGGGCGTTCATCGCGGCCAGCAGGTTGGCCCGGTCGTCTTCCGTTACGGCCACGAAGGCGTCCGTCGTGTCCACGCCCTCGGCGAGCAGGAAGTCCCTGGAGACGCCCTCGTCCCTGAGCACCAGCGCCCTCTTGAGCTGGGAGGCGGCGTGGCGGGCGCGGGCCTCGTCGCGTTCTACGACCTTCACGGAGATGCCGGCGCGCTCCAGGGCCTGGGCCAGCAGCAGCCCGATGCGGTGCCCGCCCAGGATCATGACCTCCCTGATCGGCTCGGTGTTGGTGGCGACGGCCGCGACCGCCGCCGGGATGGAGCGCCGCCGCTCCCCGATCAGGAACACGTGGTCCCCCTCCCTGAGCACGGTGTCTCCCGTGGGCACGAGCGGCTCTCCCCGCCGCACCACCCCGACCACGAGGCTGCGCTGGGGAAGGCTCACGTCCTTGACGGCCCGGTCCACGGCCGGGGAGCCCTCCCGCAGGACCACCTCGGCCACCTGGATCGTCTTGCCGGCGAACGTCTCCACGTCCACGGCGCCGGGGACCATGAGGGCCTCGAAGATCTCCTCTGCGGCCATCTGCTCGGTGTGGATGACGAAGTCTATCCCTAAAGTCTTGCCGGCGAAGGTCTCTTCGGGGTCGTAGTAGTCGGGGTTATTGATGCGGGCGACGGTGCGCGAGACGCCCTGGGCCCTGGCCGCCAGGCACGCGATGATGTTCGACTCGTCCGAGCCCGTGACGGCTATGAGCAGGTCGGATTTGTCGGTCCCGGCATCTTGCAGGACCTTCGGGCTCGCCCCGTTGCCCTGCATCACGAGGGCGTCCAACTGCTCCGAGAGCCGCTCCACCAAAGACTCGTTCTGGTCTACGACCACTACCCTGTGGCCCTCGCCAGAGAGCATCCGTGCCGCGTTGAGCCCGACCTCGCCGCCGCCCACGATCACCACCCGCACGCCCCCGCCTCCTCTCCGATAGCCGGTGTCCCCCCGACAGTCTACCGGCGCGCGCCCCCCAACGTTCGGACGGCCCGCGAACCACCCCTACGCACCGGGAAAACCTGGAACCCGATGCCCGAAACCTACTGCCTCGGCCGGTAGACGACCATGTCGGCGAGCCTGTCGGTGGGCTCGTAGCGGGCTTTTATGGCCCTTAGCATCTCGGGCGTCCAGCGGTCGCGCTTTATGTCCTTGGCGAAGGGCGGCTCCCACATCATGACGACGGCGTACTCTTCGCGCCGGATGGATCGGAGCGCGCGGTCCTGGTTCCAGGCGCCGTCGCGGGAGAGCTGGGTCATCTCGAAGGGCTGGAGGTGGATGCGCTTGCCGTTGAGCGGGAGGAGGCCCATGTACTCGTCGGTGAGGACCGGGCCGTCGGCGCCGGCCACGATCCCGGATAGCTGCCTGACCTCGCGCTCCTGGTCCACGACGTAGTCTTGCAGGCCAGAGGGGACGAGCGAGGACTGCGCGAGCGCCAGGACTTGTACGGCCAACAGGGAGATGACGAGCGCCCTGAGCCGGGGCCGATCTCGCTGCCAGGCTATGAGGGTGCCGGTAACGAGCACGAGCGCCGCGGAGAGCTCCAGCAGATAGTTCACGTCCGAGCCGACCTTGCCGACGAGCAGGGCCAGGGCGACGCTGAGAGCCAGGTAGGGCGCCGCGAGCCACCAGGCCCCGTCCCGCGGAGACTTCAATAAGAACGCGAGGCCGCCCAGCAGGAGCAGCGGGCAGGCGAGAAGCGCCCCCAACGCGTTGAAGCTGACCCGCTCCCACCTGAAGTCGTTGATGTTGGCCGTGACCGTGTTCAGGAAGAAGCCGCCGTCGGTGGAGACGTTCAGCGCCGCGAAGGAGGGGAGGCCGAGGCCGCAGGCGATGCCGGCGAGCTCCAGCGCCCGGCGGCGGCGGCCCTGCACCGCGAGCCACACGAAGGCCGTGAGCGGGGCGGCGAGCACGTAGGTCTGGCGGGTGAGGACGGCGGCGACGAACAGGACCGCGGCGGCGGCCATGGTCCTGCGTTTGTCCGGCCAGCGCACCACCGCGAAGAGGCCTGCCCAGGAGAGGGCGAGGCCGAGCATGTCCACCCGGCCCAGGGAGGACCAGCGCAGGACGTAGGGGATGGCCGGGAAGGTGAGGCCGGCGGCCATCGCGGCGATGCGGTCTTTGGTGAGCGTGTAGAGGGTCAGGGCGACGAGGACGGCCGTGGCGGCGACACTGGTAAGCGAGATCAATCGCCCGTACCAGAACTCGGGCCCGAAGAGCCACACGAACGGGGCCTGCACCATCAGGTAGAACGGCGGGTAGTTGGAGATCGTGTACGGCGGCTCTCCGAGGTCGCCGGAGTAGATGTTCTTGAACTCCGCGAGCCTCACCGCCTGGTCGAGCAGCGGCCCCTCGCCGTAGTTGAGCGGGAAGGGGAAGGCGAGCGCGTCCCACCCGTGGCGCAGAAAGAGCAGGAGCGCCCAGCTTTGGGCGAGCAGCAGGACGGCGGTCGCGACGCCGGGCGCCACCCGCCGGGTCCGCACCTTCGCCCGGTCCCGCATCGGGACGTAGGGAGCGTCCGCGTGGCCGCCCGCCACGGCCAGGCGCTGGTAGCCCAGGACGAGCGCCACCAGCGGCAGGGTGACGAGGACGGAGATCGCGGGCAACAGGTCGTTCGGGAACTCCGGCAGGACGGCCGCCACGGGCTTGAGCCTCTCCGCGAAGGCCGGGTTCCTGGCGAAGAGGTACTGGTTCCAGGCGAAGACGAACGTGAGCACGGCGGTGGTGAGAACGCCCGGGGTCGCGACCGGCAGCATGATGCGCCAGAAGGTCCCCGGTTGGGACCCGTCCGACCTCGCGGCCTCCCCGAGCTCCGCGGGCAGCTCCCTAAAGTACGCCACCAGAAACCAGATCGCCAGCGGCAACACCAGCAGCAGGTCGGGCACCAGCATCATCAGACGGCTGTCCGAGAGCTCCAGGACGGCGGAGCGCACCATCGGCGGGGCGACGGCCGCGAGCGGCGGCAACAGGCCCATCGTGAGCGCCAGCGTCAGGAACGTGCCGCCAGGGCGGAACCCGAGGCGTGCGATCGCGTACGCGGCCATCGAGCCGATCAGGAGACAGGCCACCGCCGTCGTCACCGCGGCTATTACCCCGTTAGCCAGGGGCCTCAAGAAGTCCAAATCGTACAGGATCGAGAGGTAAGACAGCAGCGAGAAGCCCTCCGGAAACACCTGCGACGGGGGCGCGAAGAGCTCCCTGGGGTCGACGATCCTGCCCACCGCCTTCGTCTTGAACACCCACGCCACCGGCAGCAGGCTGACGAACGCGAACAGCGCCACGAACGTTGAGAACACCGCCGGCCTAACGGCCCGCATCATCGAGGACACCCCGAATATGAGGCAAGAGCGGGCCACACCCCAAGGCGGGCGGCACGCATCTCCCTGTCACGGTCCATCCTCACCGAACCTCCCCGCCGGCCCTCTGCCCGCCATCTCCGGGTCCGCTTCAACCCAAGCTCAATATCCTACCGCTTTCCGGCGCCCCGTACCCGAAAAACGGCCGGTTGGAGAGCCGGGATCGGTGATTAGACTTACCTCCGAGGAGATCCAACCGACGAAAGAGAGTCCCTCTTGGAAGAACGGCCTTCCCCGGAGCACCTGGAAGACCACTGCGGACAGAAGCCGGGCTCCACGTCCGGCTTTCCCTTCGGCGAAGAGCACCTGGTCTTCAAGGTCGTCGGCAAGATCTTCGCCGTCCTGCACACCGAAGAGTCGCCGGCGAAGATCACGTTCAAGACCGACCCGGAGCTGACCGTACTTTTGCGCGACCAATACCCGTCCATCCGACCTGCCCGCTACTTCGACAAACGCTACTGGAACACCCTCACCTGCGACGGAACCGTCCCCGAAGACGAGGCGATCGAGCTTCTGGACACCTCCTACGACATCGTCTTCGAGAGCCTCAAGAAGTCCGACAGGGAAGCCTTGAGAGGCGCCCGGTAGCCGGTGAACGATGGGGACGGTAGACGCCGTGGCATCGTCGGACGGGGCGCCGCGGCCAACCCGAAGAACCGCTTCGAGAAGATCGGGGTAGAGCCCGCCGAGACAGAAGACGAACCCCGACCCGAGACCGTCTACCTGCGCGACCGCTCCCGCTCCATCATCGCCACGAACAGCAGCCCCGACATCGGCTTCGACGCCAGCATCAACCCGTACCGCGGATGTTCTCATGGGTGTGTTTATTGCATGGGGGGCGACACGCCCATCTTGATGTCGGACGGGACCACCCGTCGGCTTGAGGACGTCCGGGTTGCGGACGAGATCTACGGCACTGTCGAGCGGGGCGCGTACCGGATCTACGCAAAGACGCGCGTGCTCGACCACTGGAGCGTCACAAAACCGGCTATCCGCGTGACTTTGGCCGACGGTACGCGGTTGGTGGCGGGCGGAGACCATCGCTTTCTCACCGATCGAGGCTGGAAATTCGTTACCGGTGCGATGCGTGGCAACGGGCAAAGATCGTCTCTGAAGAGCAATGACTCGCTGATGGGCACAGGCAACTTGGTAGCCGCAGGATGCAGCCTCGGGGGCCAGGTTGTAAAAAGCGACGCGTGCAGGCGGATTCTATCCATAGAACCGCTCGGAACGGTGCCCCTCTTCGACATCACAACCGGCACCGGGGACTTTATCGCCGACGGCGTCGTGAGCCACAATTGCTACGCCCGTCCAACCCACGAGTACCTTGGCCTCTCGGCGGGTCTGGACTTCGAGAGCAAGGTGCTGGTAAAGGAGGACGCGCCGGGACTGCTGCGCAAGCAGTTGTCCTCTCCCCGGTGGGAGCCGAAGGTGCTCTCGATGAGCGGCGTCACCGATCCCTACCAGCCCGTGGAGAAGAAGCTCGGGATCACGCGCGGCTGCCTCGAAGTTCTCGCGGAGTTCCGGAACCCGGTCGTGATGGTCACCAAGAACCACCTCGTCACCAGGGATATAGATCTCCTCTCCGAGCTCGCCCGCTTCGATGCTGCGGCAGTTGCCGTCTCGCTGACCACCCTCGACGACGATCTGCGCCGCATCATGGAACCTCGCACTTCGCGGCCCGTCCGGCGGCTGGCCGCGATCGGGAAGCTCGCGGAGGCCGGCATACCGGTCGGGGTGATGACGGCGCCCGTGATCCCGGGCCTCAACGACCACGAGCTCCCGAACCTCCTCGCCGCCGCGGCGCAAGCCGGCGCCACCTTCGCCGGATACGTCCCCGTGCGCCTGCCGGGCGCCGTCGCCCCGCTCTTCGAGGACTGGCTCGGGCGCCACTTCCCGGACCGCAAAGACAAGGTCCTCAACCGCATCCGCTCCATGCGCGACGGAAAGCTCAACGACCCGGGTTTCGGATCGCGCATGAAGGGCGGGGGCGTCTACGCCGAACACCTGTCGCGCCTCTTCGGCGTAGCCTGCCGCCGGGCCGGCATAGAGCGTGGACGGTTCCCGAAACTATCCACGGCCTCGTTTCGTAGAGATGGTGGGGCACAACCCGGCCTCTTCTGACGGAGGAGAGTGGACCCCGGCCCGGGTTGTGTGGTGTGCGTGGGCGTGCAAACATGGTCCGCGGATAGGTTCGTGACCACTCTACGGTGTGGGAGGATTCTTGTGGCGAGTGTCGGCGAGAGGGTGCGGGACGCGGTAGAGGGGTTCGGGGAAGACGGCGGGGCCGAGCAGTTCAAGATCGACGCGAGGGACTTCCTCTCCGCGAGGGAGCGCGGGGGAACCACCGGCACCAGGATAGAGCAGCAGACCGCCGCGCTCTCGGAGGCGGCGGAGATCGTCAACCGCAGCTTCCCGACGGTGGATTCTTCGGGGCGGTTCATAAACGCCATCTCCCCGGTGGTCATCCCGAACCGGCAATCCCTGTTCTGGCGCCTGATGCCCATAGGTATGCTGGTCTTGTTCGTCTTTCTCGGGGTCGCCGCGACCGTCGCCCTGAGCTCGGTGTCGGACGTTGGCGGCCTGGGGCTCGCCCTCTTCGGCCCGCACCTGTGGCTGCTGCTCGTCGCGCTCGCCGTGTTTACGTGGTGGCGGCAGAGCGTGGTGATGGTGCCCGACGGCTGCCGGGCGGTCATCACCCGGTTCGGGAAGCTCGAGGAGGTGGTCGGGGCCGGACGCAAGCTCCTGTTCAACCCGTGGAAGCAGGTCAGCTACATCGTCAACACCACCAGGGAGTACCCCTACAACGCTCCCATCAGGCAGGCCCCGACCGCGAGCCGGGTCAACGCGAGCGTTGACCTTTTCTTGCAGTTCAGGATCGAGGACCCGGCCGAGTTCATCTTCACCGTCGGCGGCGTCAAGGGGTTCTCGGACAAGCTCGAGAACGCCATAAGCGAGGTCACGCGCGCCCTGATCTACGAGCAGCGCGCCGAGGACATCTACGACCTCGTCGGCGAGAGCACCCAAAAGTTCCTGGATTCCTTGAACGAGCAGTTCCTGCCCGCCATCCGGTTCACGAACGCGAACATCACGCACGCCGAGCCTTCGAGCCAGGAGTACAGGATGGACCTCGCCGCCCCCGAGATGGTTCGGGTGGCGAAGGAGGCCTACACCTACGAGTATGAGCTGCGCCTGCGCAAGGAGCAAGACGAGGGCGAGCTGCGCGGAGAATTGGCGTCCTTGCGGGAGACGCGGTCGGCGATCAGCGCCGAGATAGCGACCTACCAGGCCCAGA
>CAXTDD010000097.1:0-7088 GCA_964242955.1 uncultured Rubrobacteraceae bacterium
CGGCGGCGCGGGGGAGCCAGCGGCGCTGGGCCCAGCGGCCGTTGCCGTCCATGATGATGGCTACGTGGCGGGGTGCGAGGTCCGGGTCTGTGCTGGCGGGGGCCCGCGGCGCGGCGCGGCCCGCGGGGGCGGGATTCTAGGCGGGGTCCAGCAGCTAGACCTCCAGAAGCTCCGCTTCTTTGTCCGCGAGGACGGCGTCCACGCGCTTGACGTACCCATCGGTGAGCTTCTGCAGCTCCGCCTCGGCGCGGCGCTCCTCGTCCTCGGAGACCTCGCCCTCCCGGCGCAGCTCGTGCACGTCCTTCATCTCGTCCCGGCGGACGTTTCGCACGGAGACGCGGGCCTCTTCGGCCATGCCGCGGGCCATCCGGATAAACTCCTTGCGGCGCTCCTCGGTCAGCTCGGGGATGGGGAGGCGTAGGACCTTGCCGTCGTTCTGCGGGTTGAGGCCGATGTCTGCGTCCCTGATGGCCCGCTCGATGTCCTTGAGCGAGTTGGGGTCGAAGGGCGTCACGGTGAGCAGCCTGGGCTCGGGAACGCCGACGTTGGCCACGCTCCTGAGGTCCATTTTCGTCCCGTAGGCCTCGACCTCTATCCTGTCCAGGATGGACGGGTTGGCCCGCCCCGTCCTGATGGTCGCGAAGTTGTTCCTGACGGACTCCACGGCGCCCTGCATCCGGCGCTCCGCGGCCGTTAAGTCGATGATCTCCGACACGTTAGCCTCCTGTGCCCTCGGCTCTGCCATCGGCCCCGTTAGAGGCGCCCCACACCAGGGTACCGACCCGCTCCCCTTGCAGAACGCGGCGCAGGTTGCCCGGTTTCAGTATATCGAAAACGACTATGGGCAGGTTCTCCCCGCTGCACAACGTCGCCGCCGTGTGGTCCATCACGGCCAGGTCGTTGGCGAGCAGGTCCATGTAGTTGAGCCGGTCGAGGCGCACCGCGTCCGGGTACCGCCGCGGGTCCCTGTCGTAGACGCCGTCCACCCGGTTCTTCGCCATCAGCAGGGCGTCGGCCCCGATCTCCAGAGCCCGCAGGGCGCCCCCCGTGTCGGTCGTGAAGAACGGGTTGCCCGTCCCGCCGCCGAAGATGACGACGCGGCCTTTTTCGAGATGGCGCATCGCGCGGCGCCGGATGTAGGGCTCGGCTACCTCCTGGATCTCGATGGCCGTCTGCACCCGCGTCTCCACGCCGCGGCTCTCGAGCGCCGCCTGCAACGCCATCGCGTTGATGACGGTCCCCAGCATGGACATATAGTCCGCCGTGGCGCCCTCGATGCCCAGCTCTGCCGCGACGTGGGAGCCGCGGAAGATGTTGCCGCCGCCGACCACCACGGCCATCTCGGCGCCCGCATCGACGGCTTCGGCGATGCTGTCCGCCGTCCAGTCGAGGCTGCCAGGGTCGATGCCGTAGCCGTTCTCCCCGGCGAGGCTCTCCCCGGAGAGCTTGAGGACGATCCGCTTAACGGGGCCGAGCTCCGAGAGCCCCGCCCCGTCTGTGGCGCCACTCGTTCCGGCGGAGTCCGTCAAGGCTCCCCTAGAGCTCGTACCGGACGAAGCGCCGGATCACGACGTTCTCGCCGACCCTCTGGATGGTGTCCTGAAGGAGGTCGCCCACGGTCTTGTCCGTCTCCTTGACGTAGGGCTGGGTGAGGAGGGCCTGCTCGGCCTCCCACTTGCGCATCCGGCCGGCGACGATCTGGGCCCGGATGTTCTCCGGCTTGCCCATCTCGGCGACCTGCTTGTCCACGATCTGCTGCTCTTCCTCGCGCGCCTCGGCCGGGATGTCCTCGGGTGCAACCACGAGCGGCTTCATCGAAGCGACGTGCAGCGCCACGTTGCGGACAAACTCCTTGAACTCGGGTGTGCGGGCCACGAAGTCCGTCTCGCAGTTGACCTCGACGAGGACGCCGACGCGGCCGTTGAAGTGGACGTAGGCGTCCACCAGGCCCTCCGTCGCCTCGCGGGAGCTCTTCTTGGCGGCGATCGCCTGCCCCCTCTCGCGCAATACCTTGCGCGCCCCCTCCACGTCGCCGGAGGACTCCTCCAACGCGCGCTTTACGTCCATCATGCCCGCCGCGGTCTCTTCCCGCAGCTGCTTTATCTTCTCTATGGTGCTAGCCAAGGTTTCTAGTTCTCCTCGTTCTCCTGCTCGCCCTCGGGCGCAGCGTCTTGTTCTTCGGTCTCCGGCTCCCCGGCCGCACGCTCCTCCGTGGGCTCCGCCACGGGTTCCGCCGAAGCTTCGGGCTCATCCGCCGCGGCCTCGTCGGCCGCCTGCGCCACCGGCTCTTCTGCGGGCTCGGCCCCCGGCTCGGCTCCGTTTTCGGGCACTTGGGTCTCGGGCTCGGCCCCGTTCTGCGGCGCGGGCTCCTCGACGGTCTCGGCCGGTTCGGCGACCTCGGCGGTTGCCTGGCCGTTTGTCAGGCCGTTGGACACGTCCTCGACCTTCGCCTCTTCGGCGGCCTCCGTTAGCGGTTCCTCGTCGGTCACGAGCGCGTCCTCGACCGCCGGGGGCACCGGGCGGTCTTCGATCGGGGTCTCCTCGCCGCCGCGGCCCTCGACGATCGAGTCGGCGATGAGGCGCGAGATCAGGCCGATCGAGCGTATCGCGTCGTCGTTGCCGGGGATGACGTAGTCGACGACCTCGGGGTCGCAGTTCGTGTCGGTAAGGGCGACGACCGGGATCTTGAGCCGGTTCGCCTCCTTGACCATGAGCTCCTCGCGCTTGGGATCCACGACGAAGATGGCGCCGGGCAGCTTCTCCATCTCCGTGAGCCCGGCGAAGTTGCGCCGGAGCTTCTGGTACTCCCGGTTGAGGGCGAACCAGTCCTTGCCGGTCTTCTCCTCCTCTGGGGTCTCCTCGACCCTCTGGGCGAGGTCCGTGAAGTACTGGATGCGCGGCAGGATGGTCTGGAAGTTGGTCAGCATGCCGCCGATGTACCGCTCGGCGACGTAGGGCTGGCCGCTCCTTATCGCCTGCTCGGCGAGCGGGATCTGGGCCTGCTTCTTGGTACCGACGAACAGGACCTCCCGGTTCGCCTCGGCCACGCCGCGCACGAACTTCAGGGCCTGCTCCAGCAACGTGATGGTCTGGTCCAGGTCAATGATGTGTACGCCGGTACGCTGCGCGAAGATGTAGCGCTTCATCTTGGGGTTCCACCGCTTGGCCTGGTGCCCGAAATGGACCCCGGCCTCCAGCAGATCCCGAATTCCCACGCGCTCGGTGGTGCCTTCCATGCTCTTTACCTCTCTTTGGTGGTTGACGTCCTCCGCCCGCGCCTCGCAATCCGCCCTGCGTTCTTTGTGCGGACCACCACCCGGGTCTCGACGACCTCCGGCGGGCGTGCGTGTTGGCGGGCACCGGCAAGCCGACGCCGCCTAAACCTCGAAGATAGTAGCACAAGGGCCCCGCCGCATCTAGGAGACCCGGACGCCCTCCGAGAGGGCTTGGCGCAACCTGTCGAGGGAGGCGCGCAGTATCTGGGAGATGCGGCCCTCGGTCAGGCCTAAAGCGCCGCCTATCTCCCTGAGCGTCAGCCCCTCGTAATAGTAGAAGGTGGTGACGACCCGCTCCTGCTCGCCGAGCTCGTCGATGGCCCGGGTCAGCACCGCCCGCAGCTCCGACCGCTCGGCGGCGCGCCCGGGGTCGGCGGCCAAATCGTCGGCGAGGAGCTCGTGCAGCCCGCAACCCGGAAGGTCTTCGCCCATCCGCGCCTCCAGGGAGCCCACCCTGGAGCGCGCCACCTTCCCCAGAAACTTACGGTGCTCGGTGAGCGAGACGCCGAGGGCGACCGCGATCTCGGTCTCAGACGGCGTCCGACCGTAGCGTTGTCCGAGCTCGCATTTGACCGTCTCTATCTTCTGGGCGCGCATCCGGGCCGAGCGGGGGAGCGGGTCGGCCTTGCGCAGCTCGTCCAAGATATACCACCGGATCTTGGAGATCGCGTACGTCTCGAACTTGGCGGGGCGGGTGGGGTCGTAGGACTCCACGGCGCAAAGCAGCCCGCACAGCCCCCACGAGACGACGTCCTCCCTGTCGAGCAGGCCCGCGTCGCGCGCGGAGATCCTGGCTGCCACGTACCGGGCCAGGGGCGAATAGTTGACGACGAGCCTGTCGCGGAGCGCCGTCGCCTCCCGCTCGGCCCTACGGCGCTCTATGGGGCACGGGATCCCACCCCCAACCCGCGCCCTGGCCCGCAGGTACCGCGTCCACAGGCTCCCGAGCGTCCGGCCGCTCACGGGGCCGCCCGGCGCGAGAAGTTGCCCGCCGAATCCCGGAGGACGTAGCCCTTGAGCTCGAGCATGGCGAGCGAGCTCAGAACGCTCCGCATCTGGGCCCCGGTACGGCCCGCGATCACGTCCGCCCCAACGGACCTGAAGTCGACCCCCCGCAATACCCGGGCTTCGTCCTCGGGCAACCCGACCGGCAACTCCAAGACGGCCTCCTCTGCCCCCCCCGGCCGCGGCTCCGTCCGTCCCCACCGGAACCCGTCGGATACGGCGTCGAGGAACTCCGGCACGTCCCAGAGGACGGCGGCACCGTCGGCGAGGAGCTTGTTGGACCCCCGGCACTCAGGCGTGCCCGCAGGGCCCGGCACCGCCCACACGTCGCGCCCGGCGTCCAGGGCGTGGCGCGCGGTTATGAGGGCCCCGCTCTTCTCGGGGGCCTCGACCACCACGACCGCCTCGCAGAGGCCGGCGACGATCCTGTTCCGGGCCGGAAATCGCCACGCCAGCGGGGCCTCGCCTAAAGCGTACTCGGAGACCAACGCCCCGCCCTGCTGCCCGCGCCGAAAGAGCTCCCGGGTCGCCCTCGGGTAGACGACGTCGATACCACACCCGAGCACCCCGATGGTCCTGCCGCCGGCAGCCAGTGCCCCTTCGTGGGCCGCGGCGTCCACGCCGACGGCCAGCCCGCTCACGACGCACGTCCCCCTCCCGGCGAGCGACCGCCCCAGCGCGCGGGCGACCTCCAACCCCGCGCTGGTGGCCTTGCGGGAACCAACCACGGCCACGTACCTGCCCGCGGGCAGCGTCCCCGCCACGAACAAGGCGGGTGGTGGGTCCGGCGCCAGCCTCAAGGAAGCCGGATAAGCCTCGTCGGTCAGCGTGATGGTTCGCACCCCCTCACGGGTTAACCGGTCCAGCACGTCGCCGGCGTCGAATCCTGCCCTGAGTTCCGAGAGGGCGAGCGAGGCCTTCTCCGTCACGTTCATCTCCCGGGCGAGTACGGACGGCGGCTTTTCCAGAACCTCTCGCACCGACCCTTTGGCGATGCGTCCCGCGAGGCTCGCCCCGACCTTGGCCTGCAGCAGGGAGAGGAAGAGGTAGCCGGCCCGGTCAGCGTCCAACGGCGTACGACCTCCGGTAGTTGAGGGCTTCGGCGAGGTGCTCGACGGCTATGTCCTCCCCGCCGGAGAGGTCGGCCACCGTCCTCGCCACGCGCAGCACCCGATCATGCCCCCGCCCGGAGAGGCCCATCCGGTCTATGGCCCGCGAGAAGAGCGCCTCGGCGTCTCCCCGCAGCGCGCAGGCGGCCCGCAACGTGCGACCCGAGAGCGAGCAGTTCGGCGAGCCCTGGCGGTCCGTCTGCGCCCGTCGCGCCCGGGCTACGCGCTCCCTGACCAGGCGAGAGGGTTCGGCGGGTTCTTCGTTGCGGAGCTCCTCGCGCGTGAGACGCGGCACGTCGACGAAGATGTCCATGCGGTCGATCAGGGGCCCCGAGACGCGGCCCTGGTAGCGTTCGATCTGGCCGGGCGTGCACCGGCAGGCCCGCCTCCCATCTCCCGCGTACCCGCAGGGACAGGGGTTCATGGAGCACACGAGCGTAACCCTGGCCGGGTAACTCAACGTGGCCGCAACCCGCGAGATGGTGACGTACCCGTCCTCCAGCGGCTGCCTCAATACTTCGAGCGTCCCGCGCCCGAACTCGGGAAACTCGTCCAAGAACAGCACGCCGTGGTGCGCGAGCGAGACCTCGCCGGGACGAGGGTTGCTCCCCCCGCCTGCGAGCCCGGCGGTGGATATGGTGTGGTGCGGCGCCCGAAACGGCCGCTGCCGGACCAGGGACCCGTTGGTCTCCCCGCTGGCGCTGTGGACCTTGGTTACCTCGATCCTCTCGTCGAGCTCCAGCGGCGGCAGTATCCCCGGCATCCGGCGCGCCAACATGGTCTTCCCGGAGCCCGGAGGCCCGCTCATGACGACGTTGTGCCCGCCGGCAGCGGCAACTTCCAAAGCCCGCTTCGCGTACGCCTGCCCGGCCACGTCGGCGAAGTCTTCGGCGACCTCCGGCTCCTTGGCGTCGGCCAACCACGGCTCGGCCGCCTCCACCCCGTTTCCCGAGACGACAAGGTCCACGGCATCCCCCAGGCTGCCCACGCCGTAGACCCCGATGCCGCCCGACGCGGCGCCCTCGCGGGCGTTCTCCGCGGGGAGTACCAGGCGCTGCAGGCCCGCCAGTCGCGCGGCCTCGGCCATGGAGAGCGCGCCCCGGACCCCGCGCAACCCACCGTCCAACGAGAGCTCGCCCACCACGCCGGCGTCCTCCAACCTCTCCGGCGGCACAGCACCCGATGCCGCCAGGATCCCGAGCGCCATAGGCAGGTCGAAGACGGCGCCCTCCTTGCGGAGGTTGGCCGGCGCGAGGTTGACTATTACCTTCTTGGTCGGGAACTTGTAGCCGGAATTGGAGATGGCCACCCTGACCCTCTCCCGGGCCTCCTGAACCGCCGCGTCCGGCAGGCCCACGATCGAGAAGCCCGGCAACCCCGCGCTCACGTCCACCTCGACCTCGACCGGCAGCGCGTCTATCCCGAAGAGACTCAAGCTTCTTACCCGGCAAACGGTCATCGAACCGACACCCCGCCACCCCACGCAGAATGCGACACCTCTCGCCTCCAGCAAACTCCTCCACCGTGCGCCGCCAGTATACTGTAATAGAGGTATCTTTGTCTAGTATTTTATACGACGGTTTTTTATTTTATACAGAATTAGCCTAGAAGGCGTCTTCTACGTGCGTGATCCGCACCCGGTCCCGCAGTTGGATGATGCCGACGACGTCGAACCGGAGGGTCTCGAAGGTGGGGGATC
>CAXTDD010000097.1:7118-7406 GCA_964242955.1 uncultured Rubrobacteraceae bacterium
GTCATCGAGCGGATCCTCGCCTGTTTGCGAGGGGTGACGGCCTCAAGAGGGCTCCCGAAGCCCGTTCCGCGACGGAGTTTGACTTCGACGACGACCAGGGTGTCGTCCCGGCGGACGATCAGGTCGAGTTCCCCGCGGCGGGTGCGGTAGTTGCGTTCGACGAGGTCGAAGCCCTTGCGGGCCAGGTAGCGGCGCGCGATCTCCTCGCCCCGGCCCCCCGCGGAGCGCTGGTTCAGTTCGCCACCCCGGCGTAGCGCACCCGCCCGGACGCCACCGCCACGTCCACGG
>CAXTDD010000098.1:0-217 GCA_964242955.1 uncultured Rubrobacteraceae bacterium
CGGGGCCCCACGCCCAGGATCGCCGTCGTTTTTCCGTTCAATCCTTGCTCCTCTCCGTGGTCACTTGTCTACCTTGAGGCCGAGCACGAGCAGGTCCCTCTCGACGCCGTCCAGCTCGGCGACGCGGGGGAAGCGGGCCCACGTCTCGAAGCCGAAGCCTTCGAAGAGGGCGACGCTGGCCTCGTTGTGGGCGAAGATGCCGGCCGTGAGGGTCCTT
>CAXTDD010000098.1:269-7377 GCA_964242955.1 uncultured Rubrobacteraceae bacterium
CGGCCCTCGCCCCGGCGGTCCGGGCTCACGTAGACGCCCACCTCGGCCGTCGCGCGGTAGGCGGGGCGGCCGTCGTAGAAGTCGCCGAGGCTCAGCCAGCCGAAGATCTCCCCTCGGTCTTCTATAACCCAGAGCGGGCGTCGCCGCGGGTCGTGCGCGCGGAACCATGCGGCGCGGCCCTCGACGGAGACCGGCTCGGTGTCGGCGGTGGAGACGCGGGTCGGCACCGCGGCGTTGTAGATGCCGACGATGGCCGGCAAATCATCCGTGGTTGCGTCGCGGATGTTCACCGGGGGCCCTTGCCGGCCAGGACCCAGAGCCAGGTCTCCCCGGCGCCCCCGGTGCCGCGGCCGGTGCGCGGCTCGGCGGAAAGGATCCCAAAGCCCGCCTCGCGCAGCATCTTCCTGTTGGTCGCGGCGTCGTAGTGGCTCCAGCGCATGGCGGCGCCCCAGCCTTCCCAGTCGCCGTCTTCGCCCTCGTAGCCCGTCACGGTGAGCGTCGCCAGGAAGAGGCCCCCGGGTCTGAGCCAGCGGTGAATGTTCTTTATCAGTGACAGGTGTTCCTCGCGCGGCACGTGGATGATGGAGTGGAAGGCGACGACCGCGTCGAAGGTGTCGGGTCCGACGGTAGAGACGCCCCGCCGGGGCGTCTCCAACTGCGTCATGTCCGCCTTGAGGAAGGTTGCCGTGGGGACCAGCCTGCGCGCGAGATCCAACTGTTTCCCGGAGAGATCCACGCCCGTGACGACGAACCCCCTCTCGGCGAGCCAACGTGAGGCCGGAACCCCGGCGCCGCAGCCGAGGTCGAGGACGGCCGCGTTGTCCGGGAGTCCGCGGACCATCTCCTCCAGGGCGGAGAGTACCAGCGGATCTTCGGCGTCTTTGGTGGCCAGGTACCGCTCTGCCACGCGGTCGTAGCCCCTCTCGACGAGCTCCCGGTGTCCGTCGCTCATCGGGCGGTCACGCCGCCGTCCACGACCATGCACGCCCCGATGACCGAAGCCGACTCGTCCGAGGCGAGGTAGGCCGCCATCGCGGCGATCTCCTCGGGGGTGACGAGGCGGCCGTGGGGCTGGCGGGCGCGCATGTTGGCCCGCGCCTCCTCGGGGTCGTCGTAGCCGCTCGTGATACGCGCGACCCAGGGCGTGTCCACCGTGCCCGGCGCTATGCAGTTGACCCTGACGCCGTCGCCGACGTGGTCGATGGCCGACGCCCGCGTCATGGCGAGGATGGCGCCCTTGGCCGCCGAGTAGACCGCCCGGTCCACTATCCCCACGAGCGCCGCCACGGAGGACATGTTGATGACCGACCCCCCGCCGGAGTCCCGTATGGCCGGGATCGCGTACTTCATCCCGAGAAAGGTCCCCCGCACGCAGACGTCCATGACGAACCCGTACTCTTGCTCCGTCGTCGTGGGCGCCGTCCCGGCCACGCCCACGCCGGCGTTGTTGACCATCACGTCGAGGCCGCCCCACTCTGAGACCACCCGCCCGACGAGCGCCTCCACGTCGGCGGCCTTCGTCACGTCGGTATTCTGGACGAGCGTCTCGCCGTCCATCTCCGCGGCGACGGCCTCCGCGGCGCCGTCGTCCACGTCGGCGAGTAGGACGCGGGCGCCTTCTTCCGCGAGGCGCAGGGCGATGGCGCGGCCGATACCGTTGGCCGCCCCGGTGACCACGGCCCTCTTGTCCCCCAGACGTTCCACGGCACCCCCGATCGCGTTATCGAGCGGTCAGAGCGGCCAGTATAATGAGGCGCGCGCCGGCGGCGCAAACGGCGAGATCTCCCGGGAGAGGAGCACTGATGAACCCTTACGCGGATTGGATCCAGGCGTTGCCCCAGGCCGACACGCCCTTCGAAGGCCTCGAAGGGCGCATGATCTCCGGTCCCCACGGCCAGACGGTCTTCTTCCGGGCCGAGGAAGAGTTCGAGGTCCCGCCCCACGCCCACGCCGGCCAGTGGGGCGTCGTCGTGACCGGCCGCCTGCACCTGACCGTGGACGGCGAGACGAGTACCTACGAGCCAGGCGACTCCTACGACATACCCGCCGGCGCCGAGCACTCGGCCCGCCTCGAAGCCGGCTCCTCCTTTATAGACGTCTTCCAGGACCCGGACCGCTACGCCGCCCGTCCGTAGGCCACGCTGCACTATCCACCGCGATCTCCTGGCCGGGCCGGATCCAGGCCAGGGAGGTGCGGGTCGCCCGGCGCACCGATGCCTGCGCGGGCGTGACGGGCGTAGGATAATTGCCGGGGACGCCCGCGACGGAGAGGTGGGACCATGAAGGGTATCGTGTGGCACGGGCCGGAGCAGATGTCCGTGGAGGAGGTGCCGGCGCCGGAGGTGGCGCCCGGGATGGTGGTCGTCCGTCCGGTCGCGACCGGCGTCTGCGGCTCCGAGATCGAAGGCTACCTCGGCCGGATGGGCAACCGCACCCCTCCTCTGGTTATGGGCCACGAGTTCGCCGGCACCGTGACGGAGGTCGGCGACGGGGCGGACGAAGACCTCCTCGGCCAAACGGTGGCGGTCAACCCTCTGTCCTCTGACGGGACGTGCAAGCTCTGCCGGGCCGGGCTCACGAACCTGTGTCCGGACCGTAGGCTCGTGGGCATCCACTCTCCGGGCGGCTTCGCCGAATACACGCTCGCCTCGGCTGCCAACGTCTACCCGCTCCCGGACGGCGTGGACGCCCGCACCGGGGCCCTGGCCGAACCGCTGGCGAACGGGGTCCACGCTGCAAGGCTCGGTACGGCCGGCGGCCACCCGGTCAGGCACGCCGTCGTGATCGGGGCCGGCACCATCGGCCTGATGTGCCTGCAAGGCGCGATCCTGGACGGCACCACCGAAGTCCACGCCGTCGAACCCCACGAAGCCCGCCGCGAACAGGCCCTCACCCTCGGCGCCACGGCCGCCCACGCCACCGGCGAAGAGGCGCGCGACGCCCTGGAAGGCCCCACCGAAGGGCTGGGCGCGGACCTCGTCATAGACGCCGTGGGCGCCGGGGCGACACGCCGGACGGCGCTCGACCTTCTGCGTCCCGGCGGCCGGGCTGTGTTTATCGGGCTGCACGACGACGACACGACGCTCGGCTTCCACGACGTCGTGCGAGGCCAGATCGACCTCCAGGGCTCCTACGCTTATACCGCCGAAGACTTCGAGCAGGCGCTCTCGTGGCTGATCGAAGGAAAGGCTGGTATAGGCGGGCTGCCGCCCGTGCTGCCACTGGAAGAGGGCCCCGGGGTCTTCGCCGACTTGGTCAAAGGCCCGTCAGCGCAGATAAAGGTGTTTCTCGCGAGCGGGGTATCCTAGATGGCCGCTCTCTCCGGTACGTCGGCGGTCGTGATCGGGGCCAGCAGCGGCATCGGCCTCGCCACGGCCAACCTCTTCGCCGATGCCGGCGCCACGGTTCACGCCGCCGCCCGCCGAATGTCCACCATAGAGGAAGGCGCCGAGGGCCGTGCAATCACCGCCCACGAGCTTGACATCTCGGACGAGAGATCCGTCCGCCGGATGCTGAAAGGGATAGGCGAGGAGGACGGCATCGACGTCATGGTCGTGGCGGCCGGGATGAACTTCCCGGAGCGGCGGCTGGAGCAGCTCACCGGGGAGAGCTGGGATGCCATGATCTCCGTGAACCTCTCCGGCGCTTTTTACGCCGTCCGAGCCGCCTTACCCTACCTGCGCGCCTCCCACGGCCTCGTCATACTCATAAGCAGCGTCTCCGGCTCCTGGCCCGACGCGTCCGGCCCCGCCTACCAGGCCTCCAAGGCCGGCATGACACACCTCGCCCACGCGGCCGGCTTCGAAGAGCACCAGAACGGCGTCCGCTTCACCGCCTTTCTACCGGGCATAGTGGATACCCCCATACTGGACAACCGTCCGGAACCACCGCCGAAGGAGGTCAGGGACGCCAGCCTCAAGCCCGGGGACGTCGCGCAGGCGTGCCTCTTCCTCGCGACGCTTCCGCCACACGCCTACGTCCCCGAACTCAGCATGGTACCCACGAAGCTGCAGGCAATGGGCAAAACCTCCACCGCGACGCCCCCGATGCGGAGTGGGGAATAGGCCGTGGAGATAGCCGAAATAAGGACTACATCGCTGGCGGAAGGGTTCGAACGGATATATGTCCAGACGATCAGGAGAGGGCGTTCGCTTCTAGATGAGGGGTTCGATGATGGATAACGGCCGGTCCGGGCGGCGGTTGCGGTCCCGGGAGTGGTTCGACGACCAGTCCCGGATCGACCAGACCGCCCTGTACCTCGAACGGTTTATGAACTACGGGATCACGCCCGACGAGTTGCGTACGGGCAGGCCCATCATAGGGATCTCCCAGACCGGCAGCGACCTGGTGCCGTGCAACCGGCACCACATCGAGCTCGCGGGAAGGGTCAGGGAGGGCATCAGGGACGCCGGCGGGATACCGATGGAGTTCCCCGTGCACCCGACCTTCGAGAACTGCCGCAGGCCCACCGCGGCGCTCGACCGCAACCTGTCCTATCTCGGGTTGGTGGAGACGCTCTACGGTTATCCCATAGACGCCGTGGTGTTGACCACCGGCTGCGACAAGACGACGCCGGCCGCGATCATGGCGGCCTCGACGGTGGATATACCGGCCATCGTGCTCTCCGGCGGGCCGATGCTCGACGGGTACTTCGAGGGAGAGCTGGTGGGTTCGGGGATGGCGATCTGGAAGAGCCGGCGCCGGTTGGCGGCCGGCCAGATCGACGAGGAGGAGTTCTACGAGACCGCGCTCGCCTCCGCTCCCTCCGTCGGGCACTGCAACACCATGGGCACCGCCTCGACCATGAACGCCGTGGCCGAGGTGATCGGGATGTCGCTGCCCGGCTGCTCCGCCATCCCGGCTCCGTACCGGGAGCGGGGCCAGATCGCCTACGAGACCGGCCGTCGCGCCGTCGAAATGGCCCACGAAGACCTACGCCCGTCGAAGATCCTGACCCGGCAGTCGTTCCTGAACGCCATCGTCGCCGTCACGGCCATCGGGGGTTCCACCAACGCCCAGCCGCACGTCACGGCCATGGCCCGCCACGCAGGAGTCGAGGTGAGGCCTGAAGACTGGGAGCTGGGCCACGACGTGTCGATGCTCGTCAACATGCAGCCGGCCGGGAAGTACCTCGGCGAAAGGTTCCATCGCGCAGGCGGCGTGCCCGCCGTGGTCCACGAGCTGTTGGGGGCGGGCAAGATCGACGGCGAAGCGTCCACCGTCACCGGGCGAACGCTCGCGGAGAACGTGGCCGGACGCAGGAGCGTGGACCGGGAGATGATCTCCTCCTACGACGAGCCGTTGCAGGAGCGGGCCGGTTTCCGGGTGTTCTCCGGCAACCTCTTTGACTTCGCTATCATCAAGACCAGCGTCATCTCCGACGATTTCCGCGAGCGCTACCTCAGCGAGCCCGGCCGCGAGAACGTCTTCGAGGGCAAGGCCGTCGTCTTCGACGGCTCCGACGACTACCACCACCGCATCAACGACCCGGACCTGGACATCGACGAGGGGAGCATACTCGTGATCCGGGGCGCCGGTCCCCTCGGCTGGCCCGGGTCCGCCGAGGTCGTCAACATGCAGCCCCCGGACAGGCTCATCAAGCGGGGCATAAACACCCTGCCGACACTCGGCGACGGCCGGCAATCCGGCACCTCGGACAGCCCCTCGATCCTGCACGCCGCCCCCGAGAGCGCCGCGGGCGGCGGCCTCTCCTGGCTGCGGACCGGGGACACCATCCGCATAGACCTGAACACCGGGCGCTGCGACGCGCTGGTGGAGGAGGCGGAGATCGAACGCCGCAAACGGGAAGACGGCGCCCCGCCGATCCCCCCGAGCCGCACGCCCTGGCAGGAGCTGTACCGCGACCACGTAACCCAGCTCGACGCGGGCGGCGTAATGGAGGCCGCCCTGAAGTACCGCGGCGCGGCGTCCGAAACCCCGCGCCACAACCACTGATGCCCGAGCTCGTACACCGGCGCGTCCGCCGGGGGTGCGCGTGACCGGGCCCGTCGACGCGCGCGGGTACCTCGCCTCGCAGCCGCCGGAGCGGCGCGTCCCGGATGCGATAGAGAAGATACGGGACCGCGTGGTCGCGGATGGGCGCAAGATCTCGGTCCTAGACGACGACCCGACCGGCACCCAGACGGTCCACAGCGTCCCCGTCCTGACGACGTGGTCCGTAGAAGACCTCCGCTGGGCCCTGGAGCAGCCGTCACCGACGTTCTACGTGCTGACGAACTCCCGGAGCCTCCCCGAAGTAGAGGCCGCGGCGCTGAACCGCGAGGTGGCGTCGAACCTCGCCGCGGCGGCGGAACAGGCCGGGGCGGACTTCGTCGTGACCAGCCGGGGGGACTCGACCCTGCGCGGCCACTTTCCGGCCGAGACCGACGCGATCGTGGAGGGGATCGGGGGGGAGGTGGACGGCGTGATCCTCTGCCCGTGCTACCTCGAGGCCGGCCGTCTGACCGCCGACGACACCCACTGGGTGCGCCAGGGCGGACAGCTCGTCCCCGCCGGCGAGACGGAGTTCGCCCGCGACGCCAGCTTCGGCTACTCATCTTCGGACCTGAAGGAGTGGGTCGAGGAGAAGACGGCCGGCCGCTTCAGGGCCTCCGAAGTGGTAAGCGTCGGCCTCCGGGACGTCCGGGAGGGCGGACCGGAGCGGGTGTCGGAGATACTGTCCGGCGTGGACGGCGGAAGGCCCGTCGTCGTGAATGCTGTATCCCATGCCGACCTGGAGGTCTTCGTCCTCGGCCTGCTCGGCGCGGAAGAGGGCGGCAAGAGGTTCGTCTACCGCACGGGGCCGTCTTTCGTGAGGGTGCGCGGCGGCATCACCGAGAGGGGACCCCTCAGCCGGGAGGAACTGTACCGGAAACGCCCGCGACGGGGGCACGGGCTCGTGCTGGTAGGCTCGCACGTCGCGATGACGACCCGGCAACTCGAAGAAGTCCTGGAATTAGACGGGATACGCGCCGTCGAGCTCTCTGTGCCGCGCCTGCTGGAAGACACCGGGCGCGAAGGGGAGTTGGCGCGGGTGGCGACCGAGGTGGAGGCTGGGTTGGCCGCATCCGAGGTCGTCGTCTACACGAGCCGGGAGGTCGTGGGGGGC
>CAXTDD010000099.1:0-7358 GCA_964242955.1 uncultured Rubrobacteraceae bacterium
GCCCCCGGGGAGGCGCGGCACGGCGCTCGGCCTGCTCTCCTCCAGCGTCGGGGCGGGTGCGGCCATAGGACCCGTGCTCGGCGGCGTCGTCACCGGGCTCGCGGGCTGGCACGCCCTCTTTTTCCTGACCGTCCTCCTCGCCGCGCTCCTCATCCCCGGCGCCCTCTACGCCCTGCCCGGCGTCGTGGACGGCGGTTCGAGGAAGCCGACAGGTCTCGTGGACGCCGTGCGGCACTTCGACGTGCCCGGCGGGCTCTCGCTGGCGCTCTCCGCGGGGCTCGCGCTCTTCGGGGTGACGCAGGGGCAGGTCGTCGGGTTCTCGTCCCCGGTCTCCTGGGGCAGCTTCGTCGCGGCGGGTCTTCTGGCCGCCGCCTTCACCTGGCGCATAAGGCGGGCGGCCGACCCGTTCGTCACCCCGCACCTGTTCCGCAACCGGGCGTTTCTGGCCGCGGCGGTAACGGGGTTCTTTATGATGTTCGCCAACGTGGGAAGCTACGTGCTGGTCCCGCTGATGCTCTCCGAGGTCAACGGTATGTCGGCGGCCGGGATCGGGCTGGTGCTGGCGCCGGGGGCGCTGGTGGTGGCGGTCCTCTCCCCCGTCGCCGGCAGGCTGTCCGACAGGTTCGGGCCGAGGACGCTGGTGCGGGCCGGGCTCGTCGTATTCGGGCTCTCCATGTTCTCCATCTCCGCGTTCGCCGTCGGGGCCTCGCCCCTCCTGGTCGGCCTCGGGATACTCGGCCAGAGCCTGGGCTTCGCGATGGTCAACTCCCCGAACGCGAACGCGGCGGCGGCCTCGCTCTCGCGCGACGAGAGCGGCGTGGGCTTAGGCATCTACCAGATGCTCTTCTTTCTCGGCGGCGGGTTCGGACCGGCCGTGGCCGCGACCTTTTTGGCCGTGCGCCAGGGGGCCGGAGCCGCGGCGATCAACCCCCTCTTCGCCGCGAATTCCCCTTTCTTCTCGGACGCCTTCTTGCTGCTCGCGGCAGCGGCGGTCGTCTCGTTCGTAGCGGCTTTCGGCCTCAAGGATACGGCCGGGAAAGGGAACAAGGATGCCTGATTACGGCCGTCCGCTGGAGTTCGGCGTGAGCGTCGAGCCGCTGGCCGATCCCCCGGACTTCGCCGCCCGGGTGGTCCGGGCCGCCGACCGGGCCGGCCTGGACCTCGTCGGCATCCAGGACCACCCCTACCAGCGCCGGTTCCTCGATACCTGGACCCTCATCTCGACGCTCGTGCCCGTCACCGGGAACGTCCGGTTCTTCCCCGACGTGGCGAACCTGCCGCTCAGGCCGCCGGCGACGCTGGCGAAGGCCGCGGCCTCGCTCGACGTCATCTCCGGCGGGAGGGTGGAGATCGGGCTCGGTGCCGGCGGCTTCTGGGACGCGATCGTCGGCATGGGCGGACCCCGCCGCAGCCCCGGCGAAGCGGTCAGGTCCACGGAAGAGGCCATAGAGGTCATGCGGATGGTCTGGAGCACGGAGCGGTCCCTGCGCTTCGACGGCGAGTTCTATTCTTTGAGGGGGATGCGCCCGGGGCCACCGCCCGCGCACGACATCGGCATCTGGGTCGGGGCTTACGGACCACGGATGCTCGGCCTGATCGGGCGCCGGGCGGACGGCTGGGTCCCATCCCTCGCCTACTCCCCGCCCCAACGCCTGCCCGGGATGCACGAAAAGATAGATGAAGGGGCCGCCGAAGCGGGACGCGAATCGTCTGAGATAAAGCGCGTCTACAACATCTCCGGAAACATCGGTCCCGAGGGAGATGGCCCGCTCGAAGGCCCTGCCCGGAGATGGATCGAGACGCTCACCGGCTTCGTCCTGGAGGACGGCATGGACTCGTTCGTCTACTGGCCGGGGGAAGACCACGAGCGGCAGACAGAGCTTTTCGCGGGCGATGTCGTTCCGGGCGTTCGGGAGGCCGTGGCCCGTGTCCGCGACGCCGCGCTACACTCATGAGGTCCGTGCCAGAAACGAGAGAGGAGCGCGCATGACGGAGAACGGGAGCGTCGACATCCCGGAAGGATACCGGGATCTTCTGGAGAGCACGGCGCTGGTGCACGTCGCCACGATCGGACCCAAGGGGGAGCCGCAGAACAACCCGGTCTGGTTCGACTGGGGCGGCGAGTACGTGAAGTTCAGCCAGACGAAGGCCCGCCAGAAGTACCGGAACGTGAACCGAGAGCCGCGCCTCGCTTTCTCTCTCGTGGACCCGGAGAACCCGTACCGTTACCTGGAGGTCAGGGGCGAGGTCGACCACATCGAAGAGGACCCGGAGAACGACTTTATCAACGCGATGGCGAAGAAGTACATGGGCGTGGACGAGTACCCGCTCCACCAGCCCGGCGACGAGCGCGTCGTCGTCTATGTGAGGCCGCGGCACACCACCCAGATGGGCGGTTAGGAGCACCGCTTGGCCGACGGGAAGCAGCCCTCGGGTCCGGGCGCGCTCCGGCGGGCGCTGGGCTACCTGCGCTCGTACAAGCGCGAGAGCATCGGCGCGGCCCTCGCGCTCATGCTCGTCTCGGGGGCCAGCCTCGTCGCCCCGCTCCTCGTCGGACGGGCCATCGACGTCGGCATCGCCCCCCGAAGGGCCGACGTCGTCGTCTACGCCGTCGCGGGGCTCGTCGCGGTGGCGCTGGCGCGGGGGATGTTTACGTTCTTGCAGGGGTACCTGGCGGAGCGGGCGTCGCAAGGGGTCGCCTACGACTTGCGCGACGCGCTCTTCGGTCAGATAGAGCGGTTGTCGTTCAGCTACTACGACAGGGTGCAGACGGGGCAGCTCGTCCAAAGGCTGACCAACGACGTCGAGCAGATCCGGTCCTTCGCCGGCTCGGGCGTCGTCCAACTCGCCAACGCGGTAGTCATGCTCATCGGCTCGGCGGCCCTGCTCTTCTACCTCAACGTCCAACTCGCGCTCGTCGCGCTCGCCGTGGTGCCCGCGATAGCGCTGCTGCTCGTCCGGTTCGTGCGGCTCATCAGGCCGCTCTTCGGGCAGGTCCAGCAGACGCTCGGGAGGCTGAACACCGTGCTGCAGGAAGACCTCTCGGGGGTGCGCGTGATCCGGGCCTTCGCCCACGAGGACTACGAGACGGCCCGCTACAAGGCGGTCAACGACGAGCTGCTGGACAAGAATCTGGAGACCGTGCGCGTCTTCTCCAACAACTTCCCGTTCGTCTTCCTGCTCGCCAACGTCGGCACGCTGGCGATAGTGTGGTTCGGCGGCTGGCAGGTCATAAACGGCGCGCTCTCCATCGGCGAGCTCGTCGCCTTCAACACCCTGCTGGGGTTCATGCTGTTCCCGATACTCACGATAGGGTTCTTGTCCGCCAGCATCTCGCGGGCCGGGGCTTCCGCCGCGCGGGTCTTCGAAATCCTGGACGCACCTCTAGAGGTGACGGACAGACCCGACGCCTCCCCCCTGCCGCCCGTCGAGTGCAGGGTCGAGTTCGACGACGTCTCGTTCCGCTATCCCGGGAGCGAGCGTGAGATCCTGCGCGGCGTCAGCTTCGCCGCCGAGCCCGGCAGCACCGTCGCCATCCTCGGCACGACGGGCTCGGGCAAGTCCACCCTCGTAAACCTCTTGCCGCGCTTCTACGACGCGACGGGCGGCGCAGTAAGGCTCGACGGCCACGACGTGCGCGACGTAACGCTCACTTCCTTGCGGTCCCAGATCGGGATGGTCCTGCAGGAGGCCCGGCTGTTCTCCGGCTCCGTCCGCGACAACGTCGCCTTCGGCAAACCCGACGCCACGGACGGGGAGGTCGTGGCCGCCGCGAAGGCCGCCCAGGCCGACGGCTTTATCCAGGGACTATCCGACGGATACGACACCGTGATCGGGGAGCGCGGCGTCGGGCTCTCCGGCGGCCAACGCCAGAGGATCGCGATAGCCCGGGCTTTGCTGGTGGACCCCCGCCTGCTCATCCTGGACGACAGCACCTCGGCCGTGGACGCGGAGACGGAGGCCGCCATCCAGGAGACCCTGGACAGGCTGATGCGCGAGAAGCACCGGACCGTGTTCGTTATCGCGCAAAGAGTATCGACGGTGCGGGACGCCGACCTGATCCTGGTCCTCGACGAGGGCACGATCGGCGCGATGGGCACGCACGACGAGCTGCGCCGCGACTCCGAACTCTACAACGAGATCCTCGGCTCCCAACTCGTGGACGAACCCGTCGCCGCCGGGAGCGAAGGTTAGGATGCCGCGGTTCGTGATCCAGGAGCACTACGCCACCAGCCACCACTTCGACCTGCGCCTCGAAAAGGACGGAACCCTCGTCTCCTGGGCCGTCCCCAGGGGCATGCCCGTAGACACGAAGCAGAACCGCCTCGCCGTACGCGTCGATGACCACGACCTCTCCCACCTGGACCTCGTGGACGCGTCGCCGGTCGAGGGCGTCCCCGGCGCCGTGAAGAAAAGCATCTGGGACGCGGGCACCTACGAGGTCGAAGAGTTCGGGGATGCGTTAGTGATCGTCGCCTTCGATGGCCGGCGTCTCAGGGGCAAATACTCCATCCTCCGCGTCGGCAAGAACTGGCTGGTCCACAAGATGAAGCGGCCAGAGGAGGGCTGAGATCAGGGGCATCCAGTCCATCGCCGAGGCGCCGCAGGAGAAGGCCGCCGACCGCGCCACCACCGCCAGGCGCCTACTCTCGGAGCTCTCGCCGTACAAGAGGACGCTGGCGTGGGTCATGGGGCTCGTGGTGCTCGGGGCGGTCGCGCAGGCCGGGGGACCGTGGCTGATCGGGCGGGCCATCGACATGTACATCCTGGAGGGGGATCTGCCAGGGCTCTCCCGCACGATGCTCCTGCTGCTGGCGGTGTACGCGCTCGGAACGGTCGCCTCGCGGGGGCAGGTCTACGGCGTCGGTTCCGTCGCCCAACGGCTGCTGGCGTCCATGCGGGAGCGCATCTTCGACAGGCTGCAACACTTGCCGCTACGCTTCTTCGACAAGCGGCCCATAGGCGACCTGATGAGCCGCGTCACCAACGACGTGGATACCCTGAACCAGCTCTTCTCGCAGGGGCTCACGCAGCTCCTCGGCTCGCTCTTCAGCCTCGTGGGGATTCTCGTGGCGATGCTCGTGTTGCAGTGGAACCTGGCGCTCGCCTGCTTCGCGATCATCCCGATCATGCTGCTGACGACCTCGTTCTTCGCCGGCCGGGCGAGGCGCGCCTTCCGGCTGACGCGCGAGACGGTCGGGGACGTGAGCGCGGGACTCCAGGAAGACATCGTGGGGGTGCGCGAGGCGCAGGCGTTCAACCGGACGGAGAGGAACATCGCGCGCTTTCGGGAGCGGAACGCCGCCAACAGGGACGCGAACGTGCAGGCCGTGGCGATCACATCCGCCTTCGCCCCCGCCATCGACGTCCTCTCGACGCTGGCGACGGCGCTGGTGATCGGCTACGGGGGCTATCTGGTCTTCGCCGGCTCTGTCTCGGTCGGGGTGCTGACGGCGTTCCTGATCTACGTCCAGCAGTTCTTCCGGCCCGTCCAACTGGCCTCCCAGGTCTACACCCAGGCCCAGGCCGCCCTCGCCGGCGCCGAACGCATCTACAACATCCTGGATGAGGAACCCGAACCCCCCGACCCGCCCGAAGCCAGGAAAATGGAGGCCATCGAGGGCCGCATAACCTTCGATCGCATCACGTTCGCCTACGAGCCGGGGCGCCCGGTGCTCAAGGACGTAGACTTCGAGATCGAGCCGGGGCAGACCGTGGCGCTGGTCGGCCCGACGGGGGCGGGCAAGACGACCATCGCGAGCCTCATCCCCCGCTTCTACGACGCGACGGAGGGGACGGTGAGCATCGACGGCCGGGACGTGCGGGAGTACGCCCGCAAGAACCTCCGCGAGAATATCGGGATCGTGTTGCAGGAGCCCTTCCTGTTCTCCGGCACCGTAGGGGACAACATCGGCTACGGCCGCCTGGACGCTTCCCAAGACGAGATAGAGGCCGCCGCCAGGACGGTGGACGCCCACGGGTTCATCTCGGAGCTTCCGGACGGGTACGAGACGGAGCTCGGTGAGGGCGGCGGGTCTTTGAGCCAGGGCCAGCGGCAGTTGCTCTCGTTCGCCAGGGCCGTGCTGACCGACCCGCGCATCCTCATTCTGGACGAGGCGACGAGCAACATAGACACGCGGACGGAGAAGGTCATCCAGGACGCGCTCGCCACGCTGCTCAAGGGGCGGACCAGCGTGATCATCGCGCACCGCCTGAGCACGATCCGGACGTCCGACGTGATCCTGGCCGTCAGGGACGGCCGCGTCGTCGAGCGCGGCACCCACGACGAGCTCCTGGTCCGAAACGGCCTCTACGCCGACCTCTACCGACGCCAGTTCCGCGACCGGGTGCCGTCGTGAGACAATACGCATCCCGTAGCAAGGAGGAGGCATGGGCGATTTTCCGGAGAAGATACTGCTGGCGACCGATGGCTCGGAGGATGCAGCGAGGGCCACGGACGTGGCCTCGGACCTGGCGAAGAGGGCCGGTTCCGAGCTCCACGTCGTCCACGTCTGGCACGACGTGCCCGGCTTCGCCCACGACTTCGTCAAGAGGGAGCTCAAGCGCCAGGGGCAGGAGGTCCTGGACGCGCAGGTGGAGAAGATCGCAGGCACCGGCGCCACGGTCGCCAAAGCCCACCTGCGCGAGGGCCGTACCTCGAACGAGGTCATAGCCCTCTCCGAGGAGATAGCGGCGGGCCTCCTGGTCGTCGGGAGCCGGGGCCTGGGCACCGTCCAGCGCATCCTGATGGGCAGCCAGTCCGAGGAGATCGTGCACCACGCCCACCTCCCCGTGCTGGTCTTGAGGGGCGAGGACGACGTCTGGCCCCCGCAGCGGCTGGTCATCGGCGAGGACTTCTCCGACGGCTCCCGCCAGGCCGGCGACCTGGCCGCGAACATCGGCGGCCTCTACGGCGCCCGGGCCACCCTCATCTTCGCCCACCCCGACCTTCCGGAACTCCCCCCCGGCGAGACGCCCGACGCGGTCCAGGCCGTCCTGGACATGCGCGGGCGCGACGAGGACCGGCTGAACGAGCGGGCCGCCGAACTGGAGGGCGTTCTCCGAACCCGGCCCCAGACCCACGTCTCCAACAGCTACCCGGCCGTCGCCCTGTTGGAAGCCGCCCAGGACAACGACCGGCCCACCCTCATAGCCGTCGGCAGCCGCGGCATCGCCGGACTATCGCGCACCCGCCTGGGCAGCGTCTCGACGAAAGCCGTCACCGCCTCCCACGGCCCCGTCCTCGTCTGTCCCAAGTAGCACGCTTGCTCCCTTCGGTCGCGCTTGTCAGCACGCTCCGCCCTAGGGGCTCCGCTTTCAGCACGCCTCGGGCCTTGCGGCCCTCGCTCTCAGCACGC
>CAXTDD010000100.1:0-7316 GCA_964242955.1 uncultured Rubrobacteraceae bacterium
CGCGCCGTCGAGCTCTCTGTGCCGCGACTGCTGGAAGACGCCGGGCCCGAAGGGGTGTTGGCGCGGGTGGCGGCCGGGGTGGAGTCGGGGTTGGCCGCATCCGAGGTCGTCGTCTACACGAGCCGGGAGGTCGTGGGGGGCGGTCCGGGACGGACGGGGTTCGAGGTAGGAAAGATCGTATCGGACGCGCTGGTGGAGGTCGTGCGGCGGGTGGACAGGGAGGCGCCGCTGGCGTTCGTGGTGGCGAAGGGCGGCATCACGTCCAGCGACGTGGGGACGCGCGGGCTCGGGGTGCGGCGGGCCGAGGTGGCCGGGCAGATGCTGCCGGGGATAGTGTCGGTCTGGATCCTGCCGGAAGAGAGCGCCTTTCCGGGTCTTCCCTACGTCATCTTCGCCGGCAACGTCGGCGGGCCCGACTCGCTCACGCGGGTAGTAGAGATCCTGAGAGGAGACTAGATGAAGAACCTGGCATTCGTAGGCCTCGGCGCTATGGGCGCCCCGATGGCCGCGAGCCTCCTCTCCGCCGGCTTCGACCTCACCGTCTTCGACGTCCGCGAAGAGAGCGCCAAACCTCTCGGGGACCTCGGCGCCGCCCGTGCCGACTCCCCCCGCGAAGCGGCCGGGAGCGCCGAAGCCCTCGTCCTGATGGTCGTGAACGCCGGGCAGGCGGAGGAAGCCCTCTTCGGCGGGAACGGGGCCGCCGAAACGCTCGCCCCAGGTGCTACCGTCGTCGTCATGAGCACCGTCGGGCCGGAGCCGGTTCGGCGACTGGACGCGCGCCTGTCGGAACGGGGGCTGCGGCTCCTGGACGCGCCGGTCAGCGGCGGCGTGGCGCGGGCGGAGAGGGGGGACCTGCTCATCATGGCGGGCGGGCCGCGGGATCTCTTCGACCAGCTCCGGCCCGTGCTCGACGCGATGGGCTCGACCGTGGTCCACTGCGGGCCTTCGGCCGGCGACGGGCAGTCCGTCAAGCTCGTCAACCAGCTCCTGTGCGGGGTCCACATAGCGGCGGCCGGGGAGGCGCTCGCCTACGCCGAGGCGCTCGGGCTTGATCCCAAGGCCGTCCACGAGACCATCCGCCACGGCGCCGCCGGCTCGTTCATGTTCGAGGACAGGGGCCGCAGGATGCTCGACCGCGAGTTCCTGCCGCCCAAAAGTGCGCTCGACATCTTCGTCAAGGATATGGGCCTCGTCCGCGAGGCGGCCGGGGAGCACGGCTTCGAGACGCCCCTCGCAGACGCGGCACACGAACTCTACGAGAAGGGCGCCTCCCTCGGCTTCGGCAGAGAGGACGACTCCGGCGTGCTGCGCGTCTTCGAGGAGGGGATGGGCCCGTCGCAGAAGACGTAGCGTTTCAGGCCACAGGCATCAGGTGCCAGGTTTCAGTTTTTTCTTGCGGGGCGTTCTAGACTGTTCGAGTCTCGGGGGCGGGGCGCCTGCCCGGCAACGTGTAGACGAGGGCACCGTCCCGGCTCTGGACGACGAGGTGGCCGCGATCGGCGAAGCGGGTCAGGATCTCCTCGGCCTCGTCCACCGTGAGGGAGGTTTCGAGCGCGGCTTCTACGGTCGTGAGGCCACCCAGGTCGCGAAGCGCCAGGAGTAACTGCTTCTCGCTTCCCAGCTTGGCTTTTCGGTTGCTCGCCATCCGAGGCATGGGCAGCCATCTATCGAACGGCAGGAGGAGCAACGGAAGGACCACCGAGATGGCGGCCAGGACTAGCAGTAGCGAGATCCGAGGTGGGCCCATGAAGATGGGGCCTACCGAAAGTGCGAGGAAGAGTAGGGCCAGGGGCGCAAGAGCGACCACGACCTTCAGGAGAGTTGCGGCGGGTCCGGCTTCATCCCTAACACCGGCGAGGCTTCGTTGGCTTTGCCCCCGATCGTCCTTCCGCCGTTGGAGATCCACGAAGTCCACCGCGCTTCCTCCTCTGTCGCCTTCCCGGTATACGGGCCCCATGTTACCGGATCGTCCATACTACAGCGAACAGATTACAGGGAGGTAACAACGTATGGAGTTTTCTGAAGAGGTAGCCTGGATCACGGGCAGCAGCACCGGTATAGGCCGCGCCGTGGCCGAGACGCTCGCCCGGCAGGGCCGCAGGGTCGCCGTCCACTACAACGCGAGCGAGGACGAGGCGAGAGAGGTGGCCGAAGGCATCTCCTCCTCCGGCGGCGAGGCGATGCTCGTCGGGGGCGACGTCTCCGACGCGGACCAAGTGGGCCGGATGGTCGGGGAGATAGAGGACCGTTACGGCAGGCTGGACGTGCTCGTCAACAACGCGGGCTCCCTAATAGAGCGCCGCAGCCTGGCCGAGATGACCGAAGACCTCTGGGACCGCGTGATGGACGTGAACCTGAAGAGCGGCTACCTCAGCTCCCAGGCCGTCCTCCCCCTGATGAGGCGCCGGGGCCGCGGACGCATCATCAACCTCACCTCCGTCGCGGCCCGCAACGGCGGCGGGCCGGGCTCGGTCGCCTACGCCACCGCCAAGGGCGGCGTCAGCACCCTCACCCGGGCGATGGCCAAAGAGCTCGTCCCGGAGAACATTCTGGTCAACGGGGTTGCGCCCGGCATCATCACCACCCCCTTCCACGACCGCTTCACGCCTCCAGAGGTGCGGGAGAACTTCAAGAGCGCCATCCCCATCGGCCGCGAGGGGACGCCGGAGGAGACCGCCGCGGTCGTGGCGTTTCTGGCGTCGCCGGCCGCGAACTACCTGGTCGGGGAGATCATCGAGGTCAACGGCGGCCAACTCATGAGCTGACATCCAAGGTCAGGAACTCGCTCTAAACCATTCCGCAGATGTATGTGCAGGCAACTGTATCGTTATAATGTACACCATGCCTTTGGTAGTTTATCTCGATGAAACAGGTGATCACTCCCTGAGATCCATCGACCCAGGGTATCCGCTTTTCGGAGTAGTTATGTTCGTTTGCAGGGAAGAAGTTTATTGTCAGCAGATAGTGCCAAGCATCTACAAGTTCAAGTTCGAGCATTTCGGACACGAAGGAGTAATTCTCCATTCGCGAGATATCCGTCGCGCGCAAGGAGACTTTCTTTTCCTTCGCGATCCCGGACGACGACGGCCTTTCTACGAAGGTATAAATCGCATCATGGCGGGTAACCGTTATACGTTGATGGGCATGTTTATAGACAAAACAAAGCACAGTAAGAAATATGGGTTCTTCGCGCGTAATCCATACGATCTAGCTCTCACGTTCGCGCTGGAGCGCTTGCTATTCATGCTAGAAGGTGCAAAACAAGAGAAAGCATACGTGGTCGCTGAAGCTCGAGGGAAGGAAGAAGACGAAAGTCTGCGAGCAGTTTTTGAGCAGGTTACCGGGTTCGGCACAGATCATGTAAAAGGACACCGTTTCAGAGAAGTTGAGTTCGTGCTGGAGTTTCGTGAAAAGAAGATGAATCTAGCAGGTATGCAAATGGCAGACTTGGCAGCCTATCCGATAGCACGTCACCTATTGGACCCTGTCAAATCGCACCCTTCGTACTCTATAGTTGAAGCTAAAATACGTAAGGGAATGGGACGAGGTCTGAAGATCTTTCCGGGCAAAACGTAAGCCCCCCGGCCATTCTGTACCGGAGGGCTTTACGTCGACCGAATTATGTCCAGTCCTTGACGCACATTATACCTTGTGTCTGTGAATAGTAAACGCCAATTTTGCAGGTAAAACGCATAAACGTGCTATAGACAACCTCGTCAAAGCCGTGGATAAATCCGTCAAAATGGCCCTTGATCTGGCGCGGTCGAGGACTCATTCCTGCAGGTGATCTCAAGTAGGTCCGCCGACCAGCAGAGAACCCTCAGTTCCGCAATCATCTGAAGGTCCGCCTGACGTGCGCGGCGACCGCCTCGCCGAGCTTGCGGTGCTCGGAAGCCTCTAGGTGGATGCCGTCGAGGTCGCTGGAGGCTATGAACTGCGCGGCGTCCAGGAACCCGTAGCCGTACTGTTCGGCGAAGCGTTGGTAGTGGCCGGAGAATTTTGCAGACTTCTCTTCGGAGCCCGCGAACATCTCGGCCATGTCGGAGAGCTTTCCGACGGGCGGGGGTGAGATCAGGACGACCACGGGAGCTCCGTCCTTCGGCCCGCAACCGCTCCCGAGCGCCATCTGCGCCAGCGATGCCGCCCCCTGCGCTATGTCGGAGGCGGAGGCGGCGAAGCGCGCCTTGAGGTCGTTGGTGCCGAGCATAATAGTCACCAAATCGATGGGTCTGTGAGACTCGAGGCACGCCAGCAGGTACGTCCTGCCGTTCTTATGGACCCCCTCGATAGGATCGTCCCGGACCGTCGTCCTGCCGCCCAGGCCTTCCTCGACTATCCAGTACCCCTCGCCGAGTGTTCGTCGCAACACCCCGGGCCAGCGCACCTCCATCGGGAACCGCCCCCCGGTCTGCGGGTCCGACCCCCAAGTGTTCGAATCGCCGTAGCAGAGCACCGTCTTTATGGTTTGCTCCCCCCGTCGCGGGCCGCCGGGCCCGGTCTTTTACGAAACTCGCCTTACAGCAGCGCGCCGTCCTCGTCGAAGCGTAGCGGTCCCGGCTCCCCGACGACGCGCATGCTCTCGTCTTTCCGTACCTCGTCCAGGAGCGCCTCCGAGACCCACAGGCGGCGCAGCTTGAGAGTGTCCTGGACGCGCACTATTCTGGCCTCCGCGGGCGTGACGCCGGCGCACATGGTGAGGGCGGCGGCCAGGGCCATCCGGTCGGTCGGCATCACCATCGGGGTCTTGACCGGGACCGGCGTGGTCGAGGTGAGGGCGTTCATGTAGGTGGATGGCCGATCCATCGCGCCCGCGAGGCGCTCGGTGACGACGTCCGCGGCGCCGAGGCCGTTGGCGTTGCCGCCGGTCTCTTCGGTGAGGCCGAGAAAGACGACGCGCTCTATCTCGGGTCCTCCCGTGGCGGCGGTCGTCGGGTAGCGGCCCGTCACGTTCGGGTCCGCCCCGTCGCCGCTGATGTTCTTGCCGATCTCGTCCACCACGAGCACGTCCATTTGGTCGAACGGGAGCCTGAGAAGCTTCTTCTTGGCCTCCTCCAACAGCGGCGCCTCGGCCTCTTCCAGGCTCCCGGCCGGGATGGCGGCGACCCTGTAGGGCTCTTCGTCGGCGTTCTCAAGGACCGCGAGGCCGAAGGCCACCTTGCCGGTGCCTGTGGCGACGCGGGCGGCCTGGGGGATGGTCTCGTGGATGGCGTGCCAGCCGGCCGAGTGGATGGAGTAGGCGCCCCGCTGCTTGCCGAGGCCGATGGCGAGCATCTTCGTCGGGCCGCTCTCCACGGCCCCCCGGAACGCCGTATGAGGCTTGATCCTGTTAACCACGACCACCGAATCCGCCTCGTAGGCGTTCCGGTCCATAAAAACTTCGACACCCCCGGGCGTCTCCCCGATCCTCACGGTCTCCATCGTCGCCCGAATGGGACACCCCATCGTCCCCTCGTCCACCCCAAGATGCCTCAACACCTCGGCCTGCCCCTCCGCGGTGGACGCCCCGTGACTCCCCATCGCCGGCACCACGAACGGCTCCGCCCCCGCCTCCTTCAAAACCTCGACCAGCCCGGCGACCACCTCCGCGATACCGCCCACGCCCCGGCTCCCGACGCCCACGGCCACCGACCCGGAAGGCACCTCGACCTCCCGGAGCGCCTCCCTGACGGCCCCCCTGACGTCCGACAGGGCCGCAGGCGAATCGACGTCCCGCTCCACGAACGCGCCCCGGGGAAACTCGACCCTCCCGAGCAGTTCCTCTATCTCCTCGTAGACCGGCCTCTCCGTCTGCACGCCACCACCTCCGGTTCGCCTCGTCCCGAAACCCCGTCCCCCGACGATCTCCTCGCGCATAACCATTCTAAAGCAATCGGCTCCCCGCAAAAACAAGAGCTAACAGCTAACTGCTAAAAGCTGAAAGCTAACCGCTCCCCCCGCGTTGCTATACTGGCGGGGGAAGTTTGGTGGAGGAAAGGTGTGAGCATTGAAGGTGGCCCTCTTCGTGCCGTGCTACGTGGATCTGGTGAACCCAGAGGTCGGCGTGGGTGCGGTGCGCGTGCTGCGCGGGCTCGGCGTCGAGGTCGTCTATCCTCGGGGCCAGACTTGTTGCGGCCAGCCGGCCTTCAACTCGGGCTTCTTCGACGAGGCCCGCGGCGTCGGCCGTCACTTCATGGACGTCTTCGAGGGCGAGAGCTGGGACTACGTCGTCTGCCCCTCGGGCTCCTGCACCACGATGGTCAGCCGCTACTATCCCTTCATCTTCGACGAGATCCCCGACGAACGGGCCCGCTCCGAGGCGCTGGCCCCGCGGGTCCGGGAGTTCTCGGACTTTCTGGTCAACGTGCTGGGTGTGAAGGACCTCGGCGCGAAGCTGCGGGGGCGGGCCGTCTTCCATACCGGATGCCATCAGCGGCGGGAGCTCGGGGTCCTGCGGGAGCCGCGGGAGCTGTTGGAGGGCGTCGAAGGCTTGAAGCTGTTGGATTGGAGGAACGAGGAGCTCTGCTGCGGGTTCGGGGGGACGTTCTCCGTGAAGATGCCGGACGTCTCGGTGGCGATGGCCGACGAGAAGATCAAGGCGTTGGAGGAGAGCGGGGCTGACACCCTGATCTCCTGCGACTCGAGCTGTTTGATGCACCTCAAGGGCCGCCTGGACCGCACGGGACACGACACCCGCGTGCTGCACCTGGCCCAGGTACTCGACGGAAACGGGGAGTAGGTTTGGAGACGCAGAAGCCGGCCCGCCAACGCGACACCCAGGACAAACGCGGCGAGGGCATCGCGAGCCCGGTCGAGGGCTTCAACGCCAGGGCCAGAGACGCCGTGAGAGACGAGCAACTCCACGACTCCGTGGAGCTGTTCACTAACAAGTCCGTCGCGGGTAGGAACGCCGTCCTTAACGCCCTGCCCGAAGCGCCGGAGCTCAGGGAGCGGGCGTACCACATAAAGCAGGAGACGATGGCGAACCTCGACCGCTACCTCGGGCAGATGGCCGACGCCGTCGAGGCGCGCGGGGGCAACGTCTTCTTTGCAGAGACCGGCGAAGACGTGGTCCGGTACGTGGGGGATCTGGCGCGGCGTCGCGGGGCGAGGGTCGTCGCCAAGTCCAAGAGCATGGCGACCGAGGAGATCGAGCTAAATAAGAGGCTCGAAGAGGACTACGCCGACCTTGACCTCGAGATCGTGGAGACGGACCTCGGGGAGTGGATCGCCCAGCTAGCCGGCGACACGCCGTCCCACATCGTCGGCCCCATCCTGCACATGAACCGCCGCCGCATCACGGAGATCCTCTCCGAGACGGCCGGCGAGGAGCTGCCCCC
>CAXTDD010000101.1:0-7302 GCA_964242955.1 uncultured Rubrobacteraceae bacterium
GGCGTCGGGTGCCGAGCCAGGAGCGGGGCAGGCGGCGGGTGGCTTTGATCCTCGACGCGGCGGAAGAGGTGTTCGCCGGGTCGGGCTACGAGGCGGCCACCAACACCGAAATCGCCGGGCGCGCGGGGGCTTCGATCGGCTCGCTGTACCAGTTCTTCCCGAACAAGGAGGCGATCCTCGACGCGGTGGCGGCCCGCTACCTGGAGCGGCTCGGGGCGCTCTACGACGAGCACCTCTCCGCCGAGGCGGCGCGGCTGCCCCTAGGCGAGCTGCTGGATCGGCTCGTGCGCGCCCTCGTCGAGTTCGACGCGGAGAACCCCGCCTTCGGCACGCTGTTCTACGGCTCGGAGACGGCCGGGAAGCTGGCGTCGGCCGCGGGGGATCTCCGGTCGGAGGGCGTCAGACACCTGGACGCCGTCTTTGCGATCCGGGCGCCGGGGCTGGAGGAGGGACGCCGCGGGCTGTACGCCGAGGTTGTCAACGACGTGGTGAGGGGGCTGTTCCCGCTCGTGACCTGCGGCGAAGAGCAGAAGAGCGAGCGAGTGGTCGTCGAGGTCGGGGCGTTGCTGGTCGCATACCTGACCCCCGTGTTGGGCGCCGAAGCCCTCCCCTGACCCGCCGAAACCCCTTCGAGGGCGTCCGCTCCTTCCGCGTCCTTGCGTGCGGCCCTCGGGAGACGCTACCCGCGTGGCGGCTGATATAGTCGGCTCCCGTTTCGCAGACACGATAGGAGGCGACGTGGCACAGATGAAAGCGATCGTGGCCGAAGAGCTCGGCGAGCCCGATGTACTCAGGTACGTGCACGCCGAGCGTCCCTCGCCGGGCGAGGGGGAGGTCCTGATCGAGGTGAAGGCCGCCGGCATCAACTACGCCGACACCATGCGCCGCCGCGACCAGTACCTCACCCGCCAACGCTTCCCGTTCACCCCCGGCTCCGAGGTGGCCGGCATCGTCGCCGAGGTGGGGGAAGGCGTGGAGAACGCCTCGGAGGGCGACCGGGTGGTTACGCTCCTGGATACCGGGGGCTACGCGGAGTACGCCGTGGCGCCGGCCGCCTCCCTCATCCCCGTGCCGGACGACCTGGGCTTCGACGAGGCGGCGGCCGTCCCCCTGCAAGGCCTGACCGCCTACCACATCATCAAGACCTCGGGTGCTTTGAAGGAAGGAGAGAGCGTCCTGGTCCATGCCGCGGCCGGCGGCGTCGGTACCCTGGCCGTCCAGATGGCGAAGCTGCTCGGCGCGGGCAAGGTCATCGCCACCGCCAGCAGCCAGGAGAAGCTGGACCTTGCCCGCTCCCTCGGCGCGGACGTCCTGATCGACTACACGAACGACGACTGGCCCGAGAAGGTACGCGAGGCCACGGACGGCGATGGCGCGGACGTCATCTTGGAGATGGTGGGCGCCGACTTCCCCGAGAAGAACCTGAAGTGCCTCAACGTTTTCGGCCGGATGGTCGTCTACGGGGCGGCCAGCGGCGACCGGGGCTCCATCGTCCCCGCGGCCCTGATGACCGGCTGCCACGCCGTCGTCGGGTTTTGGCTCGTGCGCGTCATGCAGCGCCCCGACCTCTTCGTCCCCAGCCTCGAAGAGACGCTCGCCTGGATCTCCTCGGGCGACCTCAAACTCACCATCGGAGCAACGTACCCGCTCGAAAGAGCCGCCGAAGCCCACGCGGACCTCGAAGGTCGCAAGACGACCGGGAAGCTGATACTCAGGCCGTAGGCTTCAGGCATCAGGTAAATCGTCTTTGGCCCGACCCTTGCCAATCGAAAAGGGCGAGGACAAGATCCCCGCCCCAAAAGCTGACAAGCTGAACTGCTGACTAGCTGACCAGCTTAAATCACCGAGCTAGAAGGCCCACCCGCGACGTAGATGGTCTCGCCGCTGATGTACGAGGCGTCGTCGGAGACGAGGAAGGCGACGACGTTGGCGATGTCTTCGACCCTGCCGAAGCGCTTGAGGGGGATGTTCTTGGCGAAGCGCTCCTTCATGTCCTCCATGGTCATGCCGACGCGCTCGGCGGCCTCCTTGGTCATCTCGGTCTCGATCCAACCCGGCGCCACCGCGTTGACGGTGACGTTGAACCGCCCGAGCTCGAGCGCCAAAGTTCGCGCCAGCGCCTGAAGCCCCGCCTTGGCGGCCGAGTAGTTGGCCTGCCCCTTGTTGCCCAAAGCCACGATGGAGCTCGTCATCACGATCTTGCCGTACTCCTGCTCGACCATGTACTTCTGCGCAGCCCTGGAACACAGAAAGCTGCCCTTGAGGTGCACGTCGAGCACCTTGTCCCAATCGTCCTCGCTCATCTTGAACGACAGGTTGTCCCGCAACAGCCCCGCGTTGTTGACCAGGATGTCCACCCGCCCGAAGCGGTTGTGGATCTCCTCGAAAGCCTTCCCAACCTGCTGCTCGCTGGACACGTCGCACGCAATAGCTATGGCCTCGGCTCCGGCGGCCTCCACAGCCTCCACCGTCTCCTTGCAAGCCTCCGCCGAGAGATCGAGCACCGCCACGTTGGCACCCTCCTGCGCCAGCCTGATGGCCTCCGCGGCGCCTATGCCCCTGGCCGCGCCCGTCACAACCGCCACACGTCCGCTAAGCCTCAAAATAACCTCTCTCTATAGCCAAACACCGTGCTCACACCCCGAAAGGTGCGGACTTTGTGTTACATGACGTTCGATTGTATACGAAACGAACTTATGTGTCCAGCGGAGATAGATGCAGGGACGAAACGTCCTTTTCCGACGCGGCGGATTATAGGGGAGGAGGCGTGGTGTGTTTGTTCCGGAGATCACGAACCGTTGCGGTCGTCGCATAGGATGGCTAACATACCCATGCGGGGGGTTACGAAGATGTTCACCTACGGCGACAACGGACCATACGACTCGGACGACGCCGTCTGGGGTGCCGGCATCTCTTACCAGGCGCTGGTCGAGCGGGTGCCTGCGGTCGTCTACGTCGAGGACTCGAACGAGGACGGCGCCGCGGTCTACGTGAGCCCGAAGATTCGGGACTTGGTCGGCTACTCGCCGGAGGAGTGGGTCTCGGACCGCGGATTATGGACGAGCCGCATGCATCCGGAGGACCGCGAGTGGGTGATGGCCGAGGCCGACCGCACCCGCGGGAGCGGTGAGCCTTTCGAGGCCGAGTACCGGATGCTGGCGCGCGACGGGAGCGTCGTGTGGGTCAGGGACGAGTCCGCGCCCGTGGCCGAGGGTGGGGAAGAGGATGCGCTGTGGCAGGGCGTGTTGGTCGACGTCTCGGAGAGCAAGCAGCGGGCCGAGGAGGCGCTCAGGGAGAGCGAGGAGCGGTTCAGGATCACCTTCGAGGCCGCGGCCGTCGGGATGGCGCACGTCGCCACCGACGGAAGGTGGCTGTGGGTGAACCGCAAGCTCTGCGACGTCGTGGGCTACCCGCGCGAGGAACTTCTCGGCCTGACCTTCCAGGACATCACCCATCCCGGCGACCTGGATGAGGACCTGGAGCACGTCGGGCGGATGCTGGTCGGCGAGATCGACAAGTACTCCATGGAGAAGCGCTACCTCAAGAAAGACGGTTCGCGCGTCTGGATCTCCCTGACCGTCTCGATGGTGCTCGGCCCTTCGGGCAAACCGGACTACTTCGTCTCCGTCGCCGAGGACATCACCCGGCGCAAACTGGACGAACTGGTGCCGGAGCCGCTGACGCCGCGCGAGCTGGAAGTACTGGGACACATCGCGCGGGGGCGCATCAACAAGGAGATAGCCGGGGAGCTCTCGTACAGCCTCGGCACCGTCAAGCTGCACGTCGGGCGCATCCTCGCCAAACTTGGCGTCAAGAACCGCGTCGGTGCGGCGGCCCGGGCCGTGGACATCGGGCTCATCCCTCCCCAGCAACGCTAGAAAGCTCGCGTATTTCGCTTCGCGGCTAGTAAAGACTGGCCGTTTCGTCGTATCGGCGTCCGGATCGAAGAGGCACAATGATGCCAACCACTCGGGTAGAGTCTTGGATAGAGGAGGGTAAATGAGTCGTTTTGCAAGACGTGCCAGGTTCGCGTGGCTTGCGTTGCTCGTCGTCGCGGCGGCCCTACCGGGCGCGGCGATGGCCCAGGAAGCCGCGCCGGATCGCCAGGACCGGCCATCCTTCGGGTCCCCGATCCCGGACCCCAAAAGAGTGACTGCACCAAACCAGATCATCGTTCGCTATGAATCGGGCACGGACGGGGCCGAACAGGCCGTCGTCAGGCGCGAGGAGGACGTAACCAAAAAGGCCGACCTCGACCTCATCAACGCCGACGTCGTGAAGGTCGAAGACGGGTCCGTCGCTTCGGCCATCGAGGACCTCGAAGCGAACCCGGACGTCGAGTACGCCGAGCCCGACCGCATCGTCTACCCGATGGACTACGCCGACGAGCCGCGCTTCTCCGAGCTCTGGGGCCTCCACAACACGGGCCAGACCATCGACGAGCGCGCCGGCACGCCCGACGTGGACGTTGACGCCCTGGAGGCCAATACCGACGACAAATCCAGCGGCGGCGAGGACGTCGTGGTGGCCGTCATAGACGATGGGGTGGACTTCGGTCATCCGGACCTCGCCGGCCGCCAATGGAAGAACGACGGCGAGATCCCGAACAACAACATCGACGACGACGACAACGGCTACGTGGACGACGTCAACGGCTACGACTTCGGCAACGACGACAACACCGTCCACGACGTCACGGAGGACTTCCACGGCACGCACGTGGCGGGGACCATCGCCGCCTCCGAGAACGGCGAGGACGTCGTCGGGGTCGCGCCGAACGTCGAGATAATGCCCGTCAAGTTCTTGGGCAGGTGGGGCGGCCCGCTCTCCCTCGCGATAAAGGCCATCGAGTACGCCAGCGACAACGGCGCGAAGATCTCCAACAACTCCTGGGGCTACGTCGGTCCGCCGGACCGCGCGCTCGAGGAGGCCATAGAGGCCTCGGGGATGCTCTTCGTCGCCTCCGCCGGCAACAACGGGATCAACAACGACACCGGCATCGACCTTGGCGGGACCAGGTATCGGGCCTACCCGGCCTCCTATGACTCGCCCAACGTGCTCTCCGTGGCCGCCAACGACAACACCGGCAGCCTCGCGAGCTTCAGCAACTTCGGCAAAAAGTCGGTGGACATCTCCGCGCCCGGCGTGGACGTCCTCTCGACCGTCCCTTCCGTCCCCGAGAGCTCGGGGCTGACGCTCTCGACCGTCGGGTCGGGCCGGGGGCTCGTCGCCGGCTTCGGCCTGGAGGAGATCTCCACCGCCGAACAGCGCGCGGAGTTCGCCGAGGACGCCCTGGGAACCCTGGGCTACTGCACGGGCGCGGGCGGCCCGGCCTGCCCGACCGAGACGAACAAGGTTCTCCTGGTGGACGACGACATGAGCTCCACGTATCCGCCGGACCAGGACCCCGCCGAGTTCAGTACGCCGGACGTGAGGGAGACGGTCGCCCAGGCTCTCAGGTCCGTCCAGAACGTGGACCTCGACGTGGTGGACGTCGGCGCCGAGCATGGGCCCTCGTTCGAGGAGCTCTCCCAGTACGACCACGTCGTCTGGGCGACGGGTCAGGCCGCTTTCTCGGAGGACCCGGCAGACGCGTCTGTGCCCCTCAGGACCCCCCTGACCTTCAACGACCAGAACGCGCTGACCCGCTACATGAACGGCGGCGGCAACCTCTTCCTGACCGGCCTGAACACGTTCTTCTTCGACGAGGACGCGGCCTTCCTCACGCAGACCCTCGGGCTCGAGATCCGGAGCGACTACTACACTGGCGTCTTCGAGGGCGCAACCGGCTCCTCTTTCGAGGGCGACGCGTTCGACCTGAACAACTCCCCGTTCGCCGATCCCCGCTCACACGACGGCCTGACGCCCGCGCAGCCCAACGCCACGAGCCTCGGCACCGTCGGCACCCCCGTAGGCTACGAGGAGTACTTCTCCGGCACGTCGATGTCCGCACCGCATACGACGGGCGTGGCGGCCCTCGCCGCCGGCGAGTTCCCCGGCCTCCTGAACAGGCCCGACGCGCTCAAGCGACTCGTGATGGAGACCGGCGAGCCGGCGCCGCTTACGAAGGGCAAGACCGTCACCGGCGACATGGCGAACGCCCGCAAGGCCGTCACGAACACTGCCCCCCGCATCTCCAACACCTCTCCGACGGGCGCCTCCAACGGCACGCCCGCCATCCGGGCCAACGTCGTGGACCTGCAAGGGATGCTCTCCAAAGACGACCTGCAACTCTTCGTGGACGGCAACCGCAGGATGAACTTCTCCTACAACGACCGCTCCGGCTCCCTCTCTCTCGCGAAAAGCCCCGCGAGGAAGGGCCGCCACACGGTCAAGATAACCGCCACCGACGCGCAAGGCGCGACCACAACCGAGAGCTGGTCCTACAGGATCAACTAGCTCGCTGCGCTCGCCGGGAATCGCGCCCGGGACCCGCATCACGTCCTTATGTACACCCCGCCGTTGATGTCCAGCGATTGGCCGGTGATGTAGTCGCCGTCTTCGACGAGGTAGCGGACGGCGCGGGCGACCTCGTTGGGCTCGCCGAAGCGTCTTAGCGGTACCGACTTCAGGAGCTTCTCCTTGGCCTCTTCCGGGATGGCGGCGACCATGTCGGTGTTTATGAAGCCGGGGCAGATAGCGTTTACGGTTATGCCGTAGCGGGCGAGCTCCAGGGCGGCGGTCTTGGTGAAGCCGAGCAGGCCGCCCTTGGCGGCCGAGTAGTTAGCCTGGCCGATGTTGCCAGCTTCGCCGACGAAGGAGCTCATGTTGATGATCTTGCCCCCCCCGGCCTCGGTCATGTGCGGCAGCACCGCGTGTACGGTGTAGAACGCGCTGTTCAGGTCCACCTGGATCACCGTGTTCCAATCGTCCACGGTGAGCTTCTTGAGGGTCTTGTCTATGTTGATGCCGGCGTTGTTGACCAGCACGTCGATCCTATTGAACCGCTCTATGGCCCGGTCTATGAGCCCCTGCGCCTGCTCGGCGTCCGAGACGTCGGCCTGGACGGCGATGGCCTCCCCGCCGGCTTCTTCTATCTTGCTGACCAACTCCTCGGCCGGCTCCTTGCTGCGCGAGTAGTTGACGACGACCTTGGCCCCGCCCCGCGCGACCTCCTCCGAGATCGCCGCCCCAAGCCCCCGACTCGCGCCCGTTACCACAACCACAGCTTCTTTTAGAGTGCCCAACGATCCTCCCTTTCCCACTTTTCCCTAGAAGTCCCTCAACGGAGTTTATTGGCCGTCCCCACCAACCGCAAACTATGTACCCACCACACATAAAACCCGCGTGATCCCCCCGCCA
>CAXTDD010000102.1:0-1735 GCA_964242955.1 uncultured Rubrobacteraceae bacterium
CTGATGCCGGTGCACGTCTCGGGCCACGCGGCGCAGGAGGAGCAGAAGATGGTCCTCGCGCTCCTCAAGCCGCGCTACTTCGTGCCGGTCCACGGCGAGTTCCGCCACCAGCGCCACCACGCGAACACGGCGATCTCGCTCGGCATGGCCGAGGACGACGTCTTTATCCTGGAGAACGGCGACCGCCTGGAGTTCGAGCGCGGCAACGCCAAAAAGCTCGACAGCGTCTCTGCCGGGATGTTCCTCGTCGACGCCGGCGCGATCGCGGACGGCTCCTCCAGCGTGATGCGCGAGCGCCAGCAGCTCGCCGAGGACGGCATGTTCATCGTCGTCGCCCGCGTGAACGCCCAAAACGGCCAGCTACTCGGCCCGCCCGACCTGATCTCCCGCGGCTTCGTCAACCCCCAGGACGCGAACGGCCTGACCCAGCAGTCGATCGACACCGTCAGCCGCACCCTGGAACGCACCGCGAGCCGCAACGTGACCGACCGCAGCGAGCTCAAGAACGCCATCCGTAAGGACCTCTCGGGCTTTCTCTCGGGTAAGACGGGCAAGCGCCCGATCATCCTCCCGCTAATAGTAGAGGTCTAAAGCTAGACCTCTACTATATGGTGCGGTTCAGGTACAGGCCGGCCGGTTTAGGCTAGACTTGTCCCCGTGGCCACGGGAAAGAGCGCTCAAAGAAAGTCGAAGAAGCCGGCCCCGGCCAGAAAGGGCCGGGCCAGGCCTTCCCGGAAAAAGACCCAGCCGCCCCTCATGGAAGGCCTGCGGGCGACGGTAAGCCGCGAGGCGGTCGGCATCGCGGCATTGGTGCTCGGCCTTTTCTTTTCGGCGGCCTTTTTTAGCGGCCGGGGGGCGTTTCTCGGCGAGGCGGGGCTGTACGTGGCCCGCAGCCTTTTCGGCGACGTCGGGCTCGCGCTGGCGCCGCTGGCGGTGCTCGGGGGGATACTCCTGATCCTGGACCGCCTCCCCGTCCGCGTCGCGGTCGGCGCTTTTCTCGTGCTCCTCGCCGTCGCGACCACGCTCGCGGTCCTCATGCCGCGCAGGCTCCTGCTGGACAGCGGGGCGTATCCCGACGCCGGCGGCGCTTTCGGCAGCCTCGTCTACTATGGCGTGGACCTTGTCGGGGGTTCCATAGGGGTCGTGCTCGCCCTCGCCCTGCTCTACTCGCTCGGCCTCTCGCTGCTCACGGGCGTCGGTTTCGGCGCCGCCTTCCTGGGGATGCGCGACGGTGTCTCGTTTCTGACGGATCGGGCGCGGGGCCTCGGCGGAAAGCTGCGCTCCGACCGGAAAGAAGACGAAGGCGGGGCCAGGGGAGCGTCCCCGGAGCCCGAGGTTGGGGACCTGCGCGAAGAGTTGCCGCCGGAGCCCGAGGTTCCGCCCTTGACGGAGGACGAGGCGCCGACGCGGGAGTTCGAGGTCATCCTGCCCGAAAGCTCCGAGGGGGTGCCGCTGCAGGAGGTCCGCGCCGTGGAGCCCGGCGAGTACACGCCGCCGCCGTTTAGCATCCTGGACCTTGGGAGCGGGGTGCCAGAACACGACGCCGAGGGGACGAGCGAGCGGCTCACCCGGGCGCTGGCCGACCTCGGGGTCGAGGCCAGGGTCGTCAGGGCGGTCGTGGGGCCGAGGGTCACGCGCTACGAGCTGAGGCTCGGGAGCGGGGTCAAGGTCGGAAAGGTCAGGAACCTGCAGCAGGACATCGCCTACGCGCTGGCGGCGACCGAGGTCCGGATAC
>CAXTDD010000102.1:1755-7280 GCA_964242955.1 uncultured Rubrobacteraceae bacterium
GGGGTGGAGGTGCCGAACACCAGGCCGGCCAAGGTCACGCTCGGGGACGGTTTCCGGGATTACCCGGACGGCAACGACTGGACGTTGCCCGTGGGGCTCGGCAAGGACATCTCGGGGCGGGCCGTCTTCTTTGACCTGGCCGAGATGCCGCACCTGCTCGTGGCGGGCACGACCGGCAGCGGCAAGAGCGTCATGCTCAACGGGCTTCTCACCTCGCTCTTGCTCACCACCGACCCGCGGCAGGTCAAGATGGTCCTCATTGACCCCAAAAGGGTCGAGCTCTCGCCGTTCGGGCGGGTGCCCCACCTCATAACCCCCGTCGTCACCGACGTCAAGAAGGCGGCGAACGCCCTCTCGTGGGCCGTCGCCGAGATGGAGCGGCGCTACGAGGTGTTGGAGAGGATGGGCTCGCGCTCCCTCGAAGGCTACAACCAGAGGGCCGAGACCGCGATGCCCTACGTCGTCATCGTCATCGACGAGCTGGCCGACCTCATGATGCAGGCCGGGGCCAAGGTCGAGGACTCTATCGTGAGGCTCGCGCAGAAGGCAAGGGCGGTCGGCATCCACCTCGTGGTGGCGACGCAGAGGCCCAGCGTGGACGTCATAACCGGCATGATCAAAGCCAACGTGCCGAGCCGTGTCGCGTTCGCCGTCTCTAGCCAGGTGGACTCGCGCGTCATCATGGACGCCGGGGGGGCCGAGGTCCTGCTCGGCATGGGCGACATGCTCTTCAAGCCCGTCTCCGCCCTGCGTCCCTCGCGCGTGCAGGGGGCCTTTATCTCCGAGAACGAGGTCGAGCGGGTGGTGACGGCGACGGAGGACGCCGCGGCCGGCCGCGCGGAGCCCCACTTCGTCGAGGAGGTCACCCAGCAGCCCAAGAACGAGAAAGAGGCGCCAGACGAGCCCGAGGACGACCTGTTGCCCGAGGCGGCGAGCTTCGTTGTCTCCAGCCAGCAGGCCTCGGTGAGCGCCGTGCAGCGCCGCTTCCGCGTGGGGTATTCGCGCGCCGGCAGGATCATCGACGCCCTGGAGCGCAAGGGGGTGGTCGGTCCGTACGAAGGCTCCAAGAGCCGCGCCGTAGTCGCCTCGCCGATGGATCTTGAGTCCATGTTCGAGGATGGCGAGCCCGGCGGGCAGCAGCCCGAGGGCTGGTAGCGTTTATGGTAGGCTCTTAGGCTGCATGGAAGATGGGCATCACACCCCCCACTCGCGCAACGGCGAGGGCAAGATCGGCCGGGTTCTGGAGCAGGCGCGCAAGGACAGGGGCCTCTCCCTCGAAGAGGCCGAGAGGGCGACGAAGATCCGCAAGCGCTACCTCATCGGCCTGGAGAGGGACGACTACACGGTCCTCCCGGACGCGGTCTACGCCCAGGGCTTCCTCAAAACCTACGCCAACTTCCTCGGCCTCGACGGCTCGGGGCTCTCCCAGGAGCTCAGATCCCGCCGGCGTCCGCGCCGGGAGCGGGGCATAAGCTACGAGCTCCCCCAGAGCAAGTTCGAGCAGCCCATCATCAACCCCGGCGGTGTCTCCGGAACGGACAGGCCGCGGGTCTCCCGGGCCGCCGTCGCAACCCTCGTCGCCGCCGTACTTGTCGTCGCCGCCCTCATCGGGGCGCTGTACTTCGTCGGCCTGAACGTCCAGGCCTCAGCCGGCGGCGCCCCCGCGCCTCCCGGGCAAGAGGACGCCCCCAGCCGGGGCGGAGACCCCGACCCGTCCGGCCAGAATGCGGAGCCCGGCGAAGCCGGCGGGCGGCAGCCCGTCTCCAACGGGGACCCGCTCGACACGCTGAAGGTCGGGGTCACGGTGGAGGACGACCCGGTCTGGATCCAGGTCCGCTCCGACTCGGAGACGGTCTTCGAGGAGATCGCGCAACCCGGCTTCTCCCGCACCTTCGAGGCGCGGCGCGAGGTCGGCATCAGGGCCGGCTACGCGGGCCCCGTCTCCGTCGAGGTCAACGGCCAAACCGTCGAGCCGCTCGGCGAGCCCGGGGAGGTCCTCGACAGGAGCTTTACCCTCAAGTCCGCGAGCTGAACCGGAAGGCATCAGGGGTGCGGTAAGGGACGGTTTCCCGTCTTCCTGAACCCTGAAACCTGATACCTGAAACCTCCACTTGGGAGGCCATCGGCGCTGAAGTATAATTCCCTGCGAAGAATGCCGATCACGCAAGAGCAGTAGACACCCGCGTTTGGTGGAGGATGCATTGGACAAGAGCAAGGCCATAGATTCGGCCGTTTCCCAGATAGAGCGTCAGTTCGGCAAGGGGTCCATCATGAGGATGGGCGACGACCAGCGCCAGAAGATAGCCGTCATCCCGACGGGTGCTCTGGCGCTCGATCTGGCTTTGGGCGTCGGGGGCCTGCCGCGGGGCAGGATCGTGGAGATCTTCGGCCCCGAGTCGAGCGGCAAGACGACGCTCGCCCTGCACGTCATCTCCGAGGCCCAGAAGGCCGGAGGATTGGCCGCCTTTATCGACGCGGAGCACGCCATCGACCCGACCTACGCCGAGGCCATCGGCGTCAACCTCGAAGAGATGTACTTCTCCCAGCCGGACAACGGGGAGCAGGCCCTGGAGATCGCCGACACCCTGATACGCTCGGGTGCTTTGGACGTCGTGGTCATCGACTCCGTCGCGGCCCTCGTTCCCCGCGCCGAGATAGAGGGCGAGATGGGCGACTCCCACGTAGGACTCCAGGCGCGCCTCATGAGCCAGGCTCTGCGCAAGCTCTCGGGTTCCCTCAGCCGTTCGAAGACCACCGCCATCTTTATCAACCAGCTCCGGGAGAAGATCGGCGTCATGTTCGGCTCCCCGGAGACGACCCCCGGCGGGCGGGCCCTGAAGTTCTACTCAAGCGTCAGGCTGGACATCCGGCGCATCGGGGCCTTGAAGGCCGGCAACGACACCGTGGGCAACCAGACGCGGGTGAAGGTCGTCAAGAACAAGGTGGCGCCGCCGTTCAAGGTGGTGGAGTTCGACGTGATGTACGGCGAGGGTATCTCTAGAGAGGGGAGCCTGCTGGACATCGGCATCGAGAACGGGGTGGTCCAGAAGTCCGGCGCCTGGTTCGCCTACGGCGACGAGCGCCTCGGCCAGGGCCGGGAGAACTCCAAGGCCTTCCTCAAGGAGAACGAGGCGGTCCGCAACCGCGTCATCGCCGACATCTACGAGAAGCTCGGCTTCGACGACCCGAACGCCGAAGGCGTCGCCGACGGCGTCGAAGACGACGGTGTGGTCGACGGGTCCGGAAACGGCGTGGTGGACGAGCCGCTCGTCGCGGAGGGACGGGCTGGCTCCATGGGCCGGTAGGCCGCCTTGCCCGAGATCACGGGCGTAAAAGAGCGCCGGGGAAAGGCCCGCATCTTTGTTGACGGGGAGTTCTGGGCCGAGCTCGACGACGCCGTCGCCATCGAGAGCGGCCTCCGCGAGGGGGCCGCTTTCACGTCCGGGGAGCTCGATGGGATCAGGGTGGCGGGGGAGAGGCCGCTGGCGATGAACCGCGCGTTGAACCTGCTCGGCTACCGGGCGCGTTCGGAGGGCGAGATCAGGACCCGGCTCGGGCGCCACGGGTACGCCGCCGCGACGATCGAGACCGTGGTGCTGCGTCTCGAAGAGCTCGGTTACATAGACGACGAGGAGTTCGCCCGGCAGCGGGCGCGGGAGAAGGCGCGCCGGTACGGGCCGCGGCGGGTCTCGGCCGACCTGATGCAGAGTGGGGTCGGGCGGGAGGTGGCGGCCGGCGCCGTCGAAGAAGAGTTCGCCGGGCGTTCGGAGCTCGAGGACGCTAGAAGCGCCGCTGGACGGCGGTATAATGGGGAGGGATCCGAGTCCGAGGCGCGCAGGGTCTACGGTTTCCTGGCGCGTCGGGGTTACTCGGGGGAGGTCTGCGCCGAGGTCGCCCGGGAGTACCGGGGGCAGGCGCGGTCCTGAAGAGACTGTCCAGCGAACTCGACGCCGGGCCGCCGGTTTTTTAGGGGCCCGTTGAAGGAGACAACCCGTGAGTGTTCTGTTAGTCATCCTCGGGCTCGCCGTTGCCGTTATCGGCGGGGTGGCCGTGGGGTACTTCGTAAGCAAATCTCGCATGGACGCGCGCCAGGCCCAGGCCCGCGCCGACGCGAACTCCATCGTGGAAGACGCCAGGCGCGAGGCCGAGGCCAACCGCCGCGAGGGCGAGCTCGCCGCCAAGGAGGCCGCGCTCAAGGTCAAGGACGACGCCGAAGCCGAAGCCCGCTCCCGCCGGGCCGAGATCTCGCGCGTCGAGGAGCGCCTGGATACCCGTGACACCGCCCTCGAACGCCGGGAGGGCGAGCTCGAGGCGCGCCGTACCCGCCTGGGCGAAGAAGAGGAAGCCCTCGCCCGCAGGCGCGAGGAGCTCCAGGCGCGGGAATCCGAGCAGCTCAAGGCACTCGAAGAGGTGTCGGGCCTCACACGCGAGGAGGCCGAGAGGCGACTGTTTTCGGACCTCGAGTCCGAGCTAGAGGTCGACCTCGGCAAGATGGTGCGCGACAAGACCATCGAGGCCGAGGACCGGGCCGACCAGGAGGCGCGACGTCTGATCTCCACGACCATGGAGCGCGTCGCCTCGGACCTGACCTCCGAATCCACCGTCAAGGCCGTGAGCCTCCCCTCGGACGACATGAAGGGCCGCGTCATCGGCCGCGAGGGCCGCAACATCCGCGCTTTCGAGGCCGCCACCGGCGTCGACGTCATCATCGACGACACCCCGGAGACCGTCGTCATCTCCTGCTTCGACCCGGTCCGGCGCGAGGTCGCCCGCGTCTCGATGGGCAGGCTCGTGCAGGACGGGCGCATCCATCCTGGTCGCATCGAGGGCATCGTCTCCAAGGCCAGAAAGGACGTCGAGAAGGAGATGAAGGCCGCCGGCCGCCAGGCCGTCTACGACGCCAAGATCAGCGGCAACGTCCACAACGACCTGATACGCCTCCTCGGCGCGCTGAAGTACCGCACCTCCTACGGCCAGAACGTGCTGGCCCACTCCGTCGAGGTCGCCAACATCTGCGGCATGATGGCCCAGGAGCTCGGCGCCAACGCCAAGCTCGCCCGCCGTGCCGCCCTGCTCCACGATGTCGGCAAGGCCATAGACCACGAGGTCGAGGGGACGCACGCGATCATCGGCGGTCGCTTCGCCAAGAAGTCCGGCGAGTCAGACGACGTGGTGCGCGCCATAAGCGCCCACCACCACGAGATAGAGATGGAGACCGTAGAAGACGTCCTGGTAGCCGCCGCCGACGCCGTCTCCGCCGCCCGCCCCGGCGCCCGCCGCGAGACGACCGAGACCTACATCGAGCGGCTACGCTCGTTGGAGGACATAGCCCAGGGGCACCGCGGGGTCGACAAGGCTTACGCCATCCAGGCCGGGCGCGAGATCCGGGTGATGGTCCAGCCCTCCGAGGTCGACGACCGCATCGCCGCCAAGCTCGCCTACGACATCTCCAAGCAGATAGAGACGGACCTCGAGTACCCCGGCCAGATCAAGGTGACCGTGATCCGCGAGAGCCGCGTCAGCGA
>CAXTDD010000103.1:0-7217 GCA_964242955.1 uncultured Rubrobacteraceae bacterium
GAATTATCCCGACCACCCGTGGTGATCGGGCACTCGATGGGCGGGGCGGTAGTCCAGAAGTACCTCGAAACGCACGCGGCACCGGCCGGCGTGTTGTTGGCCCCCGTGCCGCCCGCCGGAGCCCTCGCGGCGGCGTTGCGGCTTGCCAGACGGCATCCGGTTCGGTTCGCGAGAGTCAACCTGACGTTCAGCCTGTTTCCCTTGGTGGGCACGCCGCAACTCGCGCGCGAAGCGTTCTTTTCGGCCAGCCTACCCGACGAGCTCGTGCTGGCGTATGCCAAGCGCTTACAGGATGAGTCCTATCTCGGGTTTCTCGACGTACTCGGCTTGGATCTGCCCCAACCGCGGCGGATCACCGCCCCGATGTTGGTCCTGGGGGCCGCCCAGGACACGTTTTTCCATCCAAGGGAGATCGACGCCACCGCCCGGGCTTACGGCACTCAGGCCGTCATCTTCCCCGGCATGGCGCACGACATGATGCTCGAGGCAGGGTGGCGGTCCGTGGCAGAGAGAATCTTTTCCTGGCTGAACGAAAGAGGGTTGGACAATCCATGGCGGGATGCCCTAGCCGCGCCTCGAGGCGGACGTGGCAAACAGCGCCGCCCGGGCGCACCATCACCCGCAAACAGCCTGCGAAGGAGCCAAGATGCTTCGTGCTGATGTGAATGGTCTTTCGGTGGCCTACGAGCGCAACGGTGAGGGGCCACCGCTAGTTCTACTCCACGGGGTCCTCTGCGACTCACGCGTGTGGAGCAAACAGCTACTCGACCTCTCGAACGAGTTCACGGTCGTTGCCTGGGACGCCCCTGGCGCGGGCCGATCGTCCGACCCGCCGGAGTCCTTCGCGATGGCCGATTGGGTTGACTGCCTCGCCGGGCTCATAGACGAGATCGGGATAAATCAGGCACACATTCTCGGTCTCTCCTTGGGTGGCATTCTCGCCCAGGAGTTCTATCGGCGGCATCCGGCTCGTACGAGGTCGCTGATCCTGGCCGACACCTACGCCGGATGGAGGGGTTCGCTTCCCGAATCGGTGTGCGAGGAGCGATTGGCGACCTGCTTGCGCGAGGCGTCCATGCCCGCAAATGAGTTCGTACCGAAGTGGATACCCGGATTATTCAGCGACGCCGCCCCCGATGAGCTACGAGTGGAGTTGGCGGCGATCATGTCGGACTTCCACCCGGTCGGCTACCGGCTGATGATCCAGACCGCGAACCTCGACACGAGGGACCTGCTCCCGAACATCCAGGTCCCGACTCTTCTGGTGTGGGGCGATGCAGATAGACGGGCGCCGATGACCGTCGCGCACCAGCTTCGGGACGCGATCCCGAGAGCAAGGCTTGCGATCATTCCGGGCGCAGGCCATGTCAGCAATCTCGAGCAACCTGCCCGGTTCAACGCGGAAGTCCGCGGCTTTTGCCGTTCGCTCGCAAAGGAGTAATCTTGACCCCCATGGATACGGCAAGAGCCCGCCGTGGCCGCGAGAAGCGAGGAGCACCAAGCACCGGACGCGGCTCGCGGGGTACGTAGCGGACATGTCCCACGACGCCGGCAAGTTCAAAATCGTCGAGTCCGGCCCGTCGAACGAGGCCTGGCGGCCTTATGCTGCAACCGGGAGGGCACATGACTGCGAGCGGACGGGTGGGGATCGTACGCCGGACGATGGCTGCATCTCTCGTTGAGGCAGCCGTTCTCCTGGCTGTGCGCGCGGGTGCTGCACCGCCTCGACCTGTTCGTCTATCGGTTCACCCACAGGCGGTCAACGTTCTCGACTCGGGCGTCGGGGCCGCCGCTGCTCATGCTCACGACGGTCGGCGCGCGAACCGGCGCCCGCCGGACGGTGCCCGTTCTCGGCATCCCAGACGGTGGAGACGGCTGTCAATGAGAGCACCGGGAGCGCCACCGCGATGATCTCTTACGCGGAGCTTCGGGCGGCCTTCGCCCAACGCCACGAGCCACGGGGCTACGACGCCGTGCGATTGGCTTCTGCGCGCCCGTGCGAAGGAGGGAAGCGGGATCTCTGTTCCCTCGCCTTCGACAGCGATCTCAACAACGCGGCTGTACAGATGATGGCCGTCTACGAGCGTGCCGACAGGCCGGGACCAACGGCTTGAATGGCCAAGGATGGCATGCGAGGCGCGGCATGCCGTATCTGGCATCGTAGATCCGACCACTGCGTAGGCATCCTTGACGTCAAGAACGGTTCAGCAAGGCGCCGCGCGGTAGGCGTGAAGGATCGTACGTCTCCCTTCATGCGGGGCCCAGAGTTTGGAATCAATGTTTCGGGGAACGCTACGAACGGGAGGGGGTGAGTCCTGGTGTGGCGGAACTGTCGATAAAGCGTATGCTGGTTACCGGGAGAGAAGGCGAGGGAAAGGGGCAAGGTTTGGTTGGGTCGGAGATCAGGCTGGGTCGTTTGTTCGATCGCGGGAGCGGGCGGGCGTTCGTCACCGCTTTCGACCACGGGTTGGCTTTGAGGGTTCCGCCGGAGCCCGGGACGGCTTTGGAGGTCGTTGAGAAGATCGTCGGCGGGGGGCCTGACGGGGTCCTGATCTCGCCGGGTTTGCTCCGGCAGGCCGGGCACCTGTTCGCGTTCCGGGGGGCGCCGGTGCCTATCGTGCGCACCGACCTGACCCTGATGGACGAGCGCACCAGCGACCTTGGGGAGCACTACAGGGTCTTGATGGGCCCGCGCGAGGCGGGCGCTTTGGGGGCCGGGGCGGTGGTGATGTACTTCATTCAAGGGCCCGAGACGGGGACCCAGTACGCCGACAACGCCAGGGCCGTGGCCCGCGCGGCCCACGAGGCCAGCGAGGTCGGGATTCCCCTGATCGTGGAGGCCACCCTCTGGGGCTCGCGCATCTCGGAGAAGAAAGACCCCGACCTTCTGGCCTACGGCTGCCGCATAGCCGCCGAGCTGGGCGCGGACGCCGTAAAGACCGAGTACACCGGCGACCCGGAGACGATGCGAGAGGTGGTCGAGGCCTGCCCGGTCCCCGTGTTGACCCTGGGTGGGGCCAAGGGCGGCTCGGAGGACGAGGTGCTGGACAACGCCCGCGGCGCGATAGAGGCCGGCGCCCGGGGCCTGATCTTCGGCCGCAACGTCTGGCAGGCCGAGGACGTGGCGGCGATGTCCGCCTCCCTCCGGGAGGTCGTGCACGGCGTCCCGGTGGGCGGGTAGCGCCTCGTCCGCCCTCTCGTGAGAACGCGGTGCTCTCAGGTGATCCTGTGCTTGAGTGCATCGGCATAGCCGCGTGGGGCAAGCGGCGCGTGGGGGTATTCGCGCTTTTATCGGGGATCGTGTACGGCGCTTTAGCAAGGGGGTAGCTGGGTGGAAGTGCTTTGCGTGGGGGACCTGTTCGTCTCTTCGGAGTCTTTTAAGAAGGCCCTGGAGAAAGAGCTCGGCAAGGGGCACGAGATCCGGGAGGTCTCCTGGGCCGGGGAGACCGCCGAGGACCAGCACCACGAGCAGCAGGTCATGGAGGTGGACGGACCGGAGGCCGTCGCGACGCCCGAGGAGATCGTGGAGGCCATCGGGAGCGCGGAGGCGATAGCGGTCCACTTCGCCCCGATCTCCGAGGCCGTCCTCAGGGCCGGGGAGAACCTCAAGCTGGTCGTGGTGGCGCGGGCGGGCTTCGAGAACATCAACGTCGAGGTGGCGAGCAAGCTCGGCATCGCCGTGGTTCACCTGCAGGGTCGCAACGCGCCCGCGGTGGCCGAGCAGGCGATCCTCTTCATGCTCGCGACCACGCGCGACCTGGCGCGGGCCGACCGGGGCATCAGGGCCGGCGGGTGGCCCAAGAACTCGACCGAGACCGCCCACGACCTGTTCGGCTCGACGGTCGGCCTCATAGGCTTCGGGCAGGTCGCCCGCCAGCTCGCCCCCCGCATCTCCGGCTTCGACGTCCGGCTGCTGGTCTTCGACCCCTACGTGGACGCCGAAACCATAGAGTCCTTCGGCGGCGAGAAGGTCGATGACCTGGAGACGATCTTCCGCGAGGGCGACTTCGTGAGCCTGCACGCGCGGCTCTCGGATGAGACGCGCCGCTTTATCGGCAAGGAGCAGTTCGACCTCATGAAGCCGACGGCGTACTTCATTAACAACGCCCGCAGCCGCATGGTCGACTACGACGACCTGTACGAGGCCGTGAAGGAGGGGCGCATCCAGGGCGCGGCGTTGGACGTCCACGACGACGAGCCGCTGGGCGAGGGTAACCCGTGGGTGGACCTCCCGAACGTCATCCTCACGCCGCACATCGCCGGGACCACGAGCAGCACGCGGGAGAACACGGTGAGGATGACGGCCGAGGCCGTGGGTGAGTTCGTCGAGAAGGGACGTTGCGAGAACACCGTCAACGCGGAGAGGTTGGAGAGGTCATGAGCCCTTACTTGCTGGGGATAGACAGCGGAAACACGAGCACCAAGGCCGTCGTGTTCGACGAGGAAGGCTACGAGCGCGGGGTCGGGACCGTCAACAACCGGCAGATGAACCCGCACCCGCGCTGGGTCGAGCAGGACATGAACGTGGTCTGGGAGAGTACTGTGGCCGCCGTCCGCGAGGCCATACTCGCCGCCAAGATCGAGGGCGCCGAGATCTCCGCCGTCGGTACCTCGGGCCACGGGGACGGCATCTACCTGCTGGACGAGCGGGGGGAGCCGGTGCGCGCCGGCATCCAGTCGATGGACTCCAGGGCGCACAAACTGCTCGCGCGCTGGAACGAATCCGGCGTGGGGGACAAGATTCTGGAGTTCAACGGCCAGCGGCCCTTCGCGGCGCTGCCGCCGGTGCTCCTCGCGTGGTTCAAGGAGAACCAGCCCGAGGTGCTGGAGCGGACGCGCTGGGCGGTGTACGTGAAGGATTGGATCCGCTACAAGCTCACCGGCGAGTTCGCCACCGACCCGTCCGAAGCCTCCAGCGGCTTCACCGACGTCCGCACCCAGGACTACGCCGACGATGCCTTCTCCATCTACGACCTCGAAGAGGCCCGCGGGATGCTCCCGCCCATAGTCGCCTGCACCGAGACCGTCGGCGGGGTGACCGGGGAGGCGGCCCGCCTCACGGGCCTCAAGGCCGGCACGCCGGTCGTCGCCGGGGCGCACGACGTGGACTGCTCCTCGGTGGGCGTGGGCTGCATGAAGCCGGGGGACCTGACCATGATCGCCGGCACCTGGTCCATAAACGAGGTCGTCAACGACGAGCCGACCTTCGTCGAGGGCGCGGCCTGCCGCAACTTCGTCGAGCCGGGGCTCTACCTCAACATGTCCGCCTCCCCGACGAGCGCCACGAACCTCGAGTGGTTCGTGCAGCGGATGTGCCCGATGGAGGTGAAGTACTCCAAAGAGGTCGGGGCCTCCCCGTTCGCGTTCGTCAACCGCGAGGTCGAGGCGGTGATGAACGAGGAGCCGCGCGTCTTCTACCACCCGTTCCTCTACTCCTCCCCCCACGGCGACGACGCGACCGGGGGCTTCATCGGCCTGCGCGGCTGGCACACCCGCGGCCACCTGCTGCGCGCCTTGCTCGAAGGCACCGTCTTCAACCACAAGACCCACGTGGACATCCTGAGGGGCGCCTTCGACATCAAGCGCGTGAGGCTCACGGGCGGGGGCTCCGGCAGCGAGGTGTGGTCCCAGATCTTCGCCGACGCCCTAGGCGAGACCGTCGAGGTAACCGGCGCCGGCGAGACCGGCGCTCTGGGCGCCGCGCTGTGCGCCGGGGTCGGGATCGGGGTCTACGACTCTTTGGGTGATGCGACGGACAGCGTGATCCGGCGCTTTCGCACCCACGAGCCCGACGCGCGCAACAGCGGGCGCCTCGCCGAGGCCTACGACACCTACATGGACCTCGTAAACGCCCTGCAGCCCGTCTGGCCCCGCACGGGTTAGCTTCTATGAAAACGAGCGAGAGAGGCCGAAGATGCTAGCAGCCGTGTTCCGCGGCCCGGGCGAGCTCGACGTCGCGGAGATAGAGACCCCGAAGATAGGGCCGGGCGAGGTTTTGGTCAAGGTGGGGGCCAACACCGTCTGCGGCACCGACGTGCGCATCCTGAGGGGCGAGAAGACGCGCGGGATCGGCCGGGACGTCGTCCTCGGCCACGAGATAGCCGGCCACGTGGCCGAAACGGGAAGGGACGTCCGGGGCTACGAGACCGGGACGCCGGTGGTGCTCGCGCCGGCGCTGTCGTGCCTGCACTGCTACTACTGCCAGCGTGGCCTGGAGAACCTCTGCCTGAACAAGAGGATCGTGGGCAACATCCTGGACGGCGGGCTCGCCGAGTACGTGCGCATCCCGGCGGAGGCCGTGGCCGCGCGCAACCTCACCGTCGCCCGGAGAGACTTGCCTCCGGAGCAGCTCGCGCTCGCGGAGCCGCTCGCGTGTTGCATCAACGGCTTCGAGCAGTACCGGGTCGAGGTCGACGACGTCGTGCTTGTGATGGGCGCCGGTCCGATCGGGCTCTTTCACCTCCAGCTCGCGCTGCTCGCCGGGGCCCGGACGGTGATCGTCAGCAACCGCTCCCGGGCGCGCCGGGACTTCGCCGCCGAGCTCGGCGCCCACGTGACGGTCGACCCGTCGAGCGAGGACCTCGGCGCGGTCGTGGCCGAGCACACCGACGGGCTCGGGGCTGACGTGGCCGTGGTCTGCGTCGGGAGGCCGCAACTCGTCAACGACGCCATCCGCGTCGTCCGCAAGGGAGGCCGGGTAAACGTCTTTGCCGGGTTGGCCGGCGAGGGGTGGGCCGAGGTGGAGGCGAACCTGATCCACTACAACGAGCTACGCGTCAGCGGGTCCTCCGACTCCCGCCGCCGCGACTACGACGCGGCCCTGCGCCTGATCGAGTCCGGCCGCGTCGCGGCGGATAAGATGGTAACCGACCGCTTCCCGCTCGCCGAAGCCGAGCAGGCCATCGAGACCTCCGCCGCCGGCGGAGGCGTAAAAGTGGCGGTGATGCCGTGATGGAGGCCGGAGGGGGAACGGCGTGATTCTCTGCGTCGGCGGCACGCCGGCCGTGCAACGCACGCTCCTGTTCGAGGGCTTCGAGATGGGCGGCGTGAACCGCGCCAGCGAACTGCACGTCACGGCGTCCGGCAAGATGACGAACGTCGCTCGCGTAGCCGCCACCGTGGGAGGAGACGCCCTGCTCGCCACCTTTCTCGGCGGCGACCCGGGCCGCTTCCTGGCCGCCGAGCTGGACGCCACGGGCATCGCGTACGAGCCGGTC
>CAXTDD010000104.1:0-5480 GCA_964242955.1 uncultured Rubrobacteraceae bacterium
AGGATCGTCTCCGCCTCGCGCTCGTGCTGCTTGGCGTTGAGGACGTTGTGCTTGATGCCCCGCCGCTTGAGCATCCCCGAGAGGTACTCGGAGACGTCGACAGAGACGGTGCCGACGAGCACGGGCTGGCCTTTCTCGTGGCGCCCGGCGATGTCATCGACGACGGCCTTGTGCTTGAACGCCTTCGTCTTGTAGACGAGGTCGTCCTCGTCCAGGCGGACCATGTCCTTGTGGGTCGGGATGGAGACTACCTCCATCTTGTACGTGTGCATGAACTCGTCCGCCTCTGTGGCGGCCGTGCCCGTCATGCCGGCGAGCTTGTCGTACATCCTGAAGAAGTTCTGGATCGTCACCGTGGCGACGGTCTGGTTCTCCTCCCGGATCTGGACTCCCTCTTTGGCCTCGATCGCCTGATGAAGCCCCTCGGAGTAGCGCCGGCCTTCGAGCACCCGCCCGGTAAACTCGTCCACGATAAAGACCTGGTCGTCCCGGACGATGTACTCCTTGTCCTTGTGGAAGAGCGTCTGCGCCCTGAGGGCCTGGTTGAGGTGGTTTACGAGGTTGGTGTTGACGTCGTCGTAGAGGTTCTCCACGCCGAGGGCTTTCTCGACCTTCTCGACACCGCTCTCGGTCGGGGCGACCTGGCGCTTTTTCTCGTCGGTCTCGTAGTCCTCGCCGGCCTTGAGGCGCGGCATGATGGCGGCGAAGCGGTAGTAGATGTCCGCGGCGCTCTCGGGCATGCCGGAGATGATGAGCGGCGTCCGCGCCTCGTCTATGAGGATGGAGTCGACCTCGTCCACGATGGCGTAGTTGAGGTCGCGCTGGACGAGCTGGTTCGTGGAGGTGGCAATGTTGTCGCGCAGGTAGTCGAAGCCGAACTGGGCGTTGGTGCCGTAGGTGATGTCAGCGGCGTAGGCCTCTTTGCGCTCGTCGAAGTCCATGCTCTCCTGGACGAGGCCGACGGAGAGGCCGAGGAAGGAGTAGACCTCGCCCATCCAGCCCGCGTCGCGGCGGGCCAGGTAGTCGTTGACGGTGACGACGTGGACGCCCTCACCCTTGAGGGCGTTCAGGTACACCGGCATGGTGGCGGCGAGCGTCTTGCCCTCGCCGGTCTTCATCTCGGAGATCCTGCCCTCGTGCAGCGCTATGCCGCCCATCACCTGCTCGTCGAAGGGCCGCATCCCTAAAGTGCGTCTGGAGGCCTCCCGCACGACGGCGAAGGCCTCGGGCAGGACGTCGTCGAGGGCCGCGCCTTCGGCGAGCCGGCCGCGGAACTCCTCCGTCTTGGCCCGCAGCCCGTCGTCTGAGAGCTTCTCGACTTCGGGTTCCAGGGCGGTCACGGCCCCGACGCGTTGCTGGAGGACCTTGACCTTGCGGCCCTCGCCCATCCTGAGGATTTTAGTCAGCAGATTAGCCACTCGCGAACACCAACCTAGATCAGAAACAGTATGCGACGGCCCGCCGCCCGGCGAACCGTTCCGCGAATAGTTTACAGCAGATCGCGCAGATGAGGCTTCAGGCTACGGGCGTCAGGTCGCCTCCTTCGGAGGCTGTCGGGTAAGGCTCTCGGGCCTTACGGGGTGGGTTGTCGGGAATGCGCTGCGTCTGCCATCCCTGGAGCCTGAAACCTGTTGCCTGAAGCCTACTTCGCGGGCTCTATCAGCCCGTAGTTGCCGTCGCGGCGCCTGTAGACCACGTTGATGTCCCCGCTCTCAGCACTCGTGAAAACGTAGAAGTCGTGGCCGAGGAGGTCCATCTGGAGTACGGCCTCCTCCGCCCCCATCGGCTTCATCTGGAACTGCTTGGTACGCACGATCCGCGCCTCCAAGTCCTCCTCTTCGCCGACCACGTCCGGCTCGTTCGCGGACGCAACGTTCTTGACCTGGCCCTGCCAGCGGTCGATCTGCCGCCCCCTGTACCGTCTGACCTGCCGCTCCAGCTTGTCGGACATCCTGTCTATGGAGGCGTACATGTCTTCGGAAGCTTCCTTCGCCTTGAGAACCGTCCCGTCGATAAAGAGCGTCGTCTCCGCCACCTCTGCGTCGGCGATGGACGGGTTGCGCTCGTGGATCAACTCCACCTCGGCCCGCGAGTCGCTCCCCTCAGAATCGAAGAACTTCCGAACCCGCTCGACCTTCTCCAACGCGTACGCCTCCAACGCCGGCGTAACAAAGATGTTGCGCCCTTTGACCAGTATGTGCATCGGCCTCCCTTCGGTCGTCGCAGCACGCCGCCTTCGGCAGCTTTCAGCACGCTCCGGCTTCGCCTCCGCTCTCAGCACGTTGCGGCCTTCGGCCTCCACTTTCAGCATTTCAGCTTTCCCCCGTTCGGAGCCCGACCGAGCCGCGCTTTGCGAAGCGGTTCGGGTGTCGTGAGACGTAACGTCTACAAACGACTGGCTGAAAGCGACTGGAGGGAGCGTGCTGAAAGTCCCCAACAGGGGACGTGCTGACAAGGCGCGCAGCGCCGTGCTGAAAGCTGGCAAAGCCGGCGTGCTTTCTCATACCGTCCTACACAGGCTGACGGCGTGTACTTCGGCGGCACCCGCTCCTAGCAACGTCGCGGCGCACGCGCTCATGGTGGCGCCGGTGGTAAAGACGTCGTCCACGAGGAGAAGACGGCCCCGCGTGCGGGTTCTTGCCGAGAAGGCGCCGGCGACGTTCGCGCGCCTCTCGGCGGCCGAGAGCTCGACCTGGTCCCTGGTGCTCCGCACGACTTGAAGTGTATCCGATACGGGTGAGTTCATCCTGCCGGCGACGCCCCGGGCCAGCAACGCGGCCTGGTTGAAGCCGCGCTCCCTGAGCCTCTTTCGGTGGATCGGGACGGGCACCACCGCGTCGAAGCTGCCCGCCCCGCGTAACGTCTCTGTCAATAGGGGCGCGGCCAGCCTCTCCACGACGCGGGTGTATCCGCGGTACTTGATAGCGTGCACGATCTCCTTCCCCACGCCCTCGTAGCGCAAGGACGCCCTCGCACTCTCGAAGCCGAAATCCACATACTTGCATCCTCCGCAAACCGGCGTCTCGACGGCCGCGGGGAGGCCGCACCGCCCGCAGACTGGACGCCCCGTCCAGGGCAATGCCTCGAAACACGGCCGGCAGAGGATGTCGCCGGCCCTCCCGTCACACCCGATGCACCACTGCGGGTAGAAAAGGTCGGCGAGGGCGTCGACGTATCCCTGCAAACCACCCAAGTAAGCACCTTCCGTCCTCTCCAGCCACCTGAAGAAGAATGTCGGCGACCTCGACCAGATCCTTAAACGGCCGGCCGGGCGGCCTCAAGCCAGCGCGCAGCTGGAAGCGCGGGCGGAGCCGAAGCGTGCTGACAAGCTAGAATCGAAGGCTGCGGGGCGGCAGAACGACGCCGGGGTTCACGCGGATGCCCTGGTCGAGGACGTTGCCCTCCCCGACGACGCTGTCCGCGCCGAGGACGGCGAGGCCGCGCACGATGGCGCCCCGGCCCACGCGGGCGTTCCTGCCGATGATGGAGCCACGGACGACGGCGCCGGCCTCGACTTCTGAGCCGTCGAGCAGGATGCTCCCTTCCACCACGGCGCCGCGGCCGACGCGGCAGCCCCGGCCGAGGGAAGAGCGACCGCCGATCGTGGCGAGGTCGTCGAGTTCGCAGCCCTCGGCGACCGAGATCGGGGGCAGCAGCTTGACGTTGCGGCCGGTCTTGACGGATTCGTCCACCGACACGTACTCGAAGCCGTCGCGGTCCGTGCCGACGGCACCCGAGAGGACGTCGTGGGAGGCGGCCAGGTAGCTGCGCGGGGTGCCGATGTCGCGCCAGTAGGAGCTCGAGACGTGCGCCCGCAGGCGGCCCATCGCCTGGAGCTCCGGGAAGATCTCGCGCTCTATGGAGACCTCGCGGCCCGCCGGTATCATGCCGAGCACCTCGGGCTCTATCACGTAGGTACCCGCGTTTACGAGGTTGGTGGTGACCTCGTCGGCGGCGGGCTTCTCGATGAACCGCCGGACGACCATGTCGTGGTCCACCTCGACCAGCCCGTAGGCCGTCGGGTCCTCCACGCTGGTGAGCGTTATGGTCGCCAGGGCGTCGGACTCTTTGTGGATCCTTATGGCCTCGGCCAGGTCCATGCCCGTGAGCACGTCGCCGTTGACCACCACGAAGGAGTCGTCGCCGAGGTACTCTTCCGCGTTCTTGATACCGCCGGCCGTGCCGAGCGCGGTGTCCTCCACGGCGTAGTCCACGGCGAAGTCGCGCAGGCCGTCCCAGCCTTCGAGGTAGGCCTGGATCGGGTCGGGCAGGTACCCGAGCGAGAGCACGGCCCCGTCCAACCCGCCGCGCCGCAGAAAGTCAAGCATGTACCCCATGAACGGCCTGTTGCGCAGCGGCACCAGGGCCTTCGGGATGTCGAACGTGACCGGCCGCAATCGGCTTCCCTGACCCCCGACGAGAACTACGGCTTTCATAATCTCTTGAGCCTACAGCAGCCGCGGGTTACGGGCCACACCACCAGGCCGTACCGCGCGTACAGTCCTGGCCTAGCCCAGTCCCGAGCCGCCGGCCAGGGCGGAGATCGGGACGATAAGGAGAAAGAACAGCGCCGTCAGGAGCGCGAGCGCGTAGACGGAGAGCTTCAGCGCGCCGCCCCCGGACGGCTCGACCGCGTCCATCGTCGGCTTCTCGAAGAACATGTTGCGGATGATGCCGAAGTAGTAGGGCACCGAGACGACGCTGTTGACGACCAGCGCCCCGACCACCACGTAGACCAGCACAGAGCCCGACTGGGCACCGGAGAAGATGATCCAGGCCTTCCCCCAGAACCCGCTGAACGGCGGAATCCCCACGAGCGAGGCCATAAACACGCCCATGCTCGCCGCCAGCGCCGGCCGCGAGCGGAACAGCCCGTTGAAGCTCTTCGCGTCCTCCCCGACCAGATCTATCACGAGGAAAGCCCCCATGTTCATCACCGCGTAGGCGGCCGAGTAGATCAGGACGGCCTCGACGGCCTGTTGCGTGCCCGCTCCCTGCAGCGCCGCGAAAGCGGCCAGGATGTACCCCGAGTGCGCTACCGAGCTGTACGCGAGCATCCGGCGCACGTTGCGCTGGCGCAGGGCGGCCAGGTTGCCGACGAACATCGTGAGAATCGCCAGAAACGCCATGACCGCCGTCCACGTCGGCCTGGCCTCCGGCATCCCTTCGAGCAGTATCCTGAGCAGGACGGCGAAGGTGGCGGCCTTCGGGGCGACGGAGAGGAACGCGGCGGCGCTCGTAGGCGCCCCCTGGTAGGCGTCGGGTGTCCAGAAGTGAAATGGTGCTGCCGAGACCTTAAAGGCGAAGCCGGAGAGGAGCAGCACGAGGCCCAGCAGGGCCACGGGCGTCAGGCTGCCGGAGAAAGTCCGGGCGACGGCGTCGAGTTGGGCCGAGCCGGAGACGCCGTAGATCAGGACTATCCCGTAGAGCAGCACCGAGGAGGCGACGACGCCGGTTATGAGGTACTTCATGCCGCCCTC
>CAXTDD010000104.1:5580-7175 GCA_964242955.1 uncultured Rubrobacteraceae bacterium
ACCGCCACCAGCTCCGGAATGAGGGCGACGAAAGTCTGCCCGGTAACCACTAGCTACCCCCTATCGCGCTCAAGACCGCCTCGACCCCCGGACGCTGCACGCTTACCAGGAGCGTCGGGAACACGCCGAAAAGCACCAGCAACACCGCGAGCGGCACCGCCGCGGCCATCTCCATCGGGCCCGCGTCCTCGATCGCCTCGTAGGCGGGCCGCTCTATGGGGCCGAAGATCACGCGCGCCAGCATGTAAAGCAAATACATCGCGGAGAGAAGTATGCCAAGCGACGCCAGGATGCCCTGCACCGGGAACGCGTCGTAACCGCCCATGATGCTCATGAACTCCGAGGCGAACACGGCGAGCCCCGGCACCCCCATCGCCGCCATCGCCCCGAGCCCGAGCAGCCCGCCGGCCCAGGGCATCCTGGCGGCCAGGCCGCCGAGCTCGCGTATCCGCCGCGTCCCCGTCCTCGCAGCGATCACACCGACCAGGATAAAGAGCAGCGCAGAGTACAGCCCGTGCGTCACCTGCTGCAACACCGCCCCGTTCAGCCCGACCGCGTTCCCCGACGCCGCCCCGAGCAGGATGAAGCCCAAAGTACCGATAGAAGAGTAGGCCACCAGCGCCTTGAGATCCGGCTGCAAGAAGGCGACGAAGGCGCCGTAGATTATGTTGATCACCCCGAACGCCGCCAGGTAAGGCAGAAACGGCTGCACCCCCTCGGGCAACAGCGGAATCGCCACTTTGATGAGGCCGTAAGTCCCGAGTTTGGGAAGAATCCCCGAGAGCACCACGTTCGTGGAGATCGGGCTGGAGACGTACACGTCGAGCAGCCACCCGTGCAGCGGGACGGCGGGGACCTTCACCAGCAGGCCGAAGAGTATGGGGGCCGCAACCGCTATCTGGGCCGTGCGCCCGAGGCCGCCCCCCGCCGTCAACGACTCCATCGCGTAGGTGCCGGCGAGGATGCCGAAGGCCAGAAAGCCGGCGAGCATGACCGTGCTGCCGAGAAACGTGTAGACGAAGAACCTCGTGGCGGCCTGGCGCCGGTTCTGGTCGCCCCAGATGCCGACCAAGAGGTACATGGGTATCAGCGTGATCTCGAAGAAGATGTAGAACAGGATCAAATCTTCCGCCGCGAAGACCCCGAGCATCCCGACTTCGGCGACGAACAGGATCGCGAAGTACTGCTTGAGATTTTCCCGGATGTCGTAGGACGCCACGACGGCCAGCAGCGTCAGCAGCGCCGTGAGAGAGAACATCCCGAACCCAAGGCCGTCGAGCCCGACCCGGTAGCCGACGTTGAGGGACCTTATCCAGGTAAAGTCCTGCGTGAGCGCCGCCACCCCGAGGTCGCTCCCGAAAGCGAAGTATACGTAGAGCACGAGCAGCAGCGGTACCGCCGCCACCGCGAGCGCGGCGTAACGCACCAGCCGCTCCTCTTCGGGCAATAGGAGCAGCAGGATCGCGCCGAGCAGCGGGATGAAGATGGTTATCGTCGTGATCACAGCTTCACCCCCACGGCGAAGGCGGCTATGGTTATGACCGCGATCAGGGCCACCACCATGAACGCGTACTGCGCGCCCACGATCACCCCTA
>CAXTDD010000105.1:0-7172 GCA_964242955.1 uncultured Rubrobacteraceae bacterium
GCGCGATCGTGGCGCCGACGCTAGGGACGATCCTGCTCCCGGACTTTAAGGAGCGGGACTTCCTCATGCACTGGCTGACCAAGCCCGGCACGTCGGCCGAGGAGGAGCGCCGGATCTCGATCAGGGCCTGCGAGGACCTGCGCGAGATACCGGGCGTCCGCAACTGCGGCTCGCACATCGGGCAGGCTTTCCTGGCCGACGAAGTCTACGGTGTGGACTTCGGCGAAAACTGGATCAGCGTCAGCCCCGACGTCGATTACGACAAGACCCTGGCCTCCGTCCAGCGGACGGTCGACAGCTACCCCGGCCTCTACAGGGACGTGCAGACGTACCTCAGAGAACGGGTCAAGGAGGTGCTGACGGGCACCAGCGAGTCCATCGTCGTGCGCGTCTTCGGGCCCGATCTGGATGTGCTGCGCGGGAAAGCCGACGAGATCTCGGCGAGGATACAGGACGTGGACGGCGTCGTCGACGCCCACGCCGACCTGCAGGAGGACCTGCCGCACGTGCAGGTCGAGGTGAACCTCACCGCGGCCCGGCGCCACGGCGTCAAGCCCGGCGACGTGCGCCGCCAATCGGCCACGCTCATCGCAAGCGAGGAGGTCGGCGACATCTTCAGGGGCGGCAAGGCCTACGACGTGCACGTGTGGAGCACACCCGAGACCCGCGAGAGCGTGGGCAGCGTGCAGGAGCTCCCCATCGACACGCCGGACGGTGAGCAGGTCCGGCTGGATCAGGTGGCGGACGTCAGCCTGGCCCCGACCCCGAACGCCATCGAACGCGAACAGCAGTCGCGCCGCATAGACGTCGGCGCCAACGTGGAGGGGCGGGACCTCGTCTCCGTCGTGGACGACGTCGAGCAACGCCTCGCCGGGGTCGAGCTCCCGCGCGAGTACCACGTGGAGGTGCTCGGAGAGTCCACCGAGCTCGCCGCCGCGCAGAAGAACCTCCTGATCTACGGGCTCGCCGCCGCCGTCGTGATCTTCCTGCTCCTGCAGGCCTCTTTCGGGAGCCTGCGCCTCGCGACGCTGCTCTTCCTCACCCTGCCGATGGCTCTGGTGGGCGGGGTGCTCGCGGTGTGGATCGGCGACGGGGTGCTCTCTTTGGGGTCCCTGATCGGGTTCCTGACCGTCTTCGGCATCGCCGCCCGCAACGGCATCCTGATGATCAGTCACTTCCAACACCTCGAACAGGAAGAGGGCGAAACCTTCGGGCCCTCGCTAGTCCTGCGCGGCGCCCAGGAACGCCTGGCGCCCATCCTGATGACCGCCTCGGCAACCGCCCTCGCCCTGGTGCCGATGGCGGTCGCGGGCAGCATCTCCGGGCACGAGATCCAGCACCCGATGGCAATAGTCATCCTCGGCGGCCTGGTAACCTCAACCCTCCTGACGCTATTCGTCCTCCCCTCCCTCTACCTGCGCTTCGCCAGAAGCCGCAGAAGTTAGAGCCATCAGCCGTCAGCGGTCAGCTTTCAGCGAGGGCAAAAAGCTGGCCGCAGCGGGCTGATAGCTGAAAGCTCCCTTACACTTTGGTATTGATCCGCGGTTGGTGCGGGGCTACACCTTGGGTCGTATAAGGTTTCCTTGCGGCCCGCATCGCCGCCCGGGCCCTTGTTCCCCCCGCCGCGTTCGGCTATCTGTGGCCCACGGAGTTAAATCCGTGTTACACGGTGGGCAAGGAGAGCGGCGGCGGTCCTCTGGGGGTGCCGGCGTTCCGGGATACAGGGAGTGTGGTTTGGCGCATACGGCACCGGCACCGGTCCTCGACGGGCAAATGGGTTTGCCCGCGCCGCAGGGCTCGAAGACGGTGCGCCGGCAGCGGTTGATCGTTCTGGCCCTCGTCCTCTCGGATGTCCTGCTCGCCCTCTTCGTATGGGAGGCCGCGCGCCTGGTTCAGGTAGTTTGGGGGCGCGGGCCTCTCTCGGAGATCACGCTCGCCGCCGTGGTGCCGAACGTGGGCATCTGGGTAGGCCTGCGGGCCCTGTTCGGGCTCTACCCCGGCTACGGCCTGGACGCCGCTGAGGAACTGCGCCGGCAGACGTACGCCACGTTCGCCACCCTCGCCATAACCCTGCTCTTCGCCGCCACGCTCAAGGCCGAGGACATACTCTCCCGCCTCCTGGTGTTCACGGGCTTCCTGGGGCTCCTGGCGTTGGCGCCGTTGGCGCGGCACTTCGTCAAGCGCGCCATGATGAGGGTCGGGTTGTGGGGCAAGCCGGTCATGATCATGGGCTCCGGCGAGACCGGCGCCCGCATCGTGCGGCTGCTGAAGAGCGAGTGGGAGATGGGCCTCACCCCCATCGCCGTCTTCGACAACCGGCTGGTCCCGACCGGTGGAGCCGTGGAGGGCGTGCCCTACGGGGGGACGCTGACGGAAGGGATGTCCCTGGCCCGGCGCCACAGGGTTGACACCGCCGTCTTCGCCATGCCGCACATCCGCCGCGAGCGGTTGGCGAAGTTCGTCGGCCAGGCGAGTCGCTGCTTCGCGCGGGTGGTCGTCATACCCAACCTCGGCGGGGTCACCAACTCGGCCGTTACCGCGAGGAACCTGGCCGGGACGTTCGGGGTGGAGATAACGTACAACCTCCTCAACCCCTGGGCGCTGCGCTCCAAGCGCGTGCTCGACCTCGTCGCCACCATCTGCGGGGGGGCCCTGATCCTGCCGCTCATCGGCGTTCTCTCGGTGCTCGTGTGGCTGGAGTCCGGCGGCCCCGTCTTCTACAGGGACCGGCGTCTGGGACAGGACGAGGTGCCCTTCGCGTGCCTGAAGTTCCGCACCATGCTGCCCGACGCCGAGGCCCTGCTGCACCGGATCCTGGCGGAGAACGCCGAGATGCGGGAGCAGTACCTGATCTACCACAAGCTCCTGGACGATCCCCGCGTCACCCGCGTCGGCCGCTTCATGCGCCGGACCAGCCTGGACGAGCTTCCGCAACTCTGGAACGTGCTGCGCGGCGAGATGAGCCTCGTCGGCCCAAGACCCTACCTGCCCCGCGAGTCCGCGGACATCGGCGCGACGCAGGCCGAGATCCTTCGGGTCCCCCCCGGCATGACCGGCCCCTGGCAGGTCTCCGGGCGCAACCACACCTCTTTCGACGGGCGGGTGCAGATGGACGCCCACTACGTGCGCGACTGGTCGGTGTGGCTCGACCTCGTCCTGCTGGCCCGCACCGTAAAGACCGTGTTGTCCAAGGGAGGAGCCTACTGACATGAACCACCGTCCCACGACCCGGCGGCAAGCCGCAACCTGGATGTTCTCCGCTCTCCTCGCCCTGGCGGTACTGGGCGGCCTCGGTCAACTCAGCAATGCCCCGGCGTTGGCAGCCCCGACCGACGTGGGGTTCAGGGACTACTCTTACGGCAACGCCACGAGTTCCCCGACGGGCAACAAGGCGCAGAGCAAGCTCTGGTTCAACGACGGCGTCTGGTGGGGAAGCCTCTTCAACCCGTCCGCCAACGACTACCACATCTACCGTTTCGACCAGACGAACCACACCTGGACCGGCACGGGCACCCTGATCGACCGCCGGAACAACACGAAGGCCGACACCCTGTGGGACGGGACGCACCTGTACGTGGCCTCCGCCGTCGTGAGCGCCTCAGGCACGGACCAGGCGGCCAAGGTCCTGCGCTACAGCTACGACCAATCCGCCAAACGCTACACCCTCGACGCGGGCTTCCCCGTGACCGTCGCCACCGGGCCGATGGAGGCGCTCACGCTCGACAAGGACTCCACCGGCAAGCTCTGGGTCACTTTCACCCGGGGCAACCAGGTCTTCGTGAACCGCTCGCTCGGCAGCGACACGAGTTGGGGCCAGCCGTTCGTCCCGCCGGTCGCGGGCACAAACCTCGACCCCGACGACGTCTCGGCGGTGGCCGCCTACGACCTCAACACGGCCGCGCCCAAGATGGGCCTGATGTGGAGCAACCAGGCCGACGACAAGATCTACTTCACCGCCCACACCGACGGCGCCCCGGACAACGCCTGGCAGCCGACCCGAACGGTCATCGAAGGTCCCAGGAGCGCCGACGACCACGTCAGCCTCAGGTCCCTACAGACCGACCCCGAAGGCAGGATCTTCACCGTGCACAAGACCTCCTTCGGCGACACGGGCACCCCGGATCCCAACGCGCCCCTGATCTACCTGACCGTCCTGCGCCAGAACGGCAACTTCACCCGGCACGTCTTCGGTCGCGTCGCCGACGACCACACGCGACCGGCGCTCACGATCGACGAAGAGAACCAGAACCTCTACGTCTTCGCCACGGCCCCGGTCTCCCCGGGCGGCACGATCTACTACAAGAAGACACCCCTCGGCAACCCGAACTTCCCTGAGGGACGCGGCACGCCCTTTATCAAGAGCAGCACCGACACCACCATCAACAACGTGACCTCGACCAAACAGAACGCAACCGGCGCCAGCGGGATACTGGTGCTGGCCTCCGACGACACCAGCAACTTCTACCTCCACAACACCATAGACGTCGGTGCGGACCCCACCGCGCCGAAGATAAACCTGCACAGGCCCCCGAAGGACGCAACCTACGCCCTCAGGCAGACCGTGAAAGCCGCCTACACCTGCACGGACGCCGACTCGGGCATAAAATCTTGTGCCGGGACCGTGCCGAACGGGTCCGCCATCAACACCGGCTCGACCGGGAGGAAAACCTTCAAGGTGACGGCCACGGACAACGCCGGAAACACCTCTACCACCATCCACCGCTACACCGTCTCCGGGGGCCAATCCCAGCGGGCCTGCAAGATCACCGGCACCGCGAACGACGACATGCTCACCGGCACAGCGGGCAACGACGTCATCTGCGGCTTCGGTGGCAACGACAGGCTGAGAGGGGGGCCTCCGGCAACGACACGCTCCGCGGGGGCCCCGGAAACGACAAGCTTCTCGGAGGCACGGGAAGAGACTCCGTGGTGGGCGGCTCAGGAGCAGACAACCACTTCGGCGAAGCCGGCGCCGACTCGCTCCGATCCAGCGACGACGTGAAGGGCAACGACGCCGTCAACGGCGGGCCGAACACCGATAACTGCTCGACGGACGCCAGGGAAGCCTCTATCGTCCGCTGCCCGTAGCGCTCGAAACCTTTGGGCAGACACGAAGATTCGATCGGCGCTCCCCGGCGATCCCATCGCGAAGCGTGGCCGATACGTCCGTACGTTCGGACCAACGTGATTATCAGCGGCGCGCCTTCATCGTTCTCGCCCGGTGAAGCGGCATGACTTCGAAGGTTCTTCGAGGGCACACGTCAACCCGCAAGAATCTCGAGCGGGGAAGTTGGCTCCTGCTCCAGCGGGCGTATCATCTTTGGATACGCAGGCGCTCCTCTCGGGATAGTCCCACGGAAGAAACGACCTGTACGAAGGTACACGCCTAAAACCGTACTCGCGTCCGGCGCGAAGGGTTCCTGTCCGCGAGACCATACAAGCGTGTGGGCCACCTCGTGCGGATCGCAAAAAACGTGCTTGGGAGTGCGGGGCATTCAGCATAGACTATGGGCGAGTGTCGCGAACCTTGCGGTACCACGTCGGGACGGCGGCACCAGGACACGAGAGGAGACGGAGAGCATGATTATTACTATCGGGGTGGCCGGCAACGCTGGTCGGCACGTCGCATCCCAACAGCGGCACGCGGGCTCTGCGCGTCCATCGGCCCGTCTTTTCGAAATGGCGACCTGACCTTGCGGACCATCGTCTCGGTAAACAAGCTCTCCAAGACCTACGCTTCGGGTTTCAAGGCGCTGGAGAACATCGACCTGGAGATCCGGCACGGTGAGATCTTCGCCCTGCTCGGCCCCAACGGCGCCGGCAAGACGACGCTCATCAACATCATCTGCGGGATCGTCAACCCGACGGAGGGCGAGGTCCTCGCCGGCGGCCACGACATCATCACCGAGTACCGGTCGGCGCGGTCCCTGATCGGGCTCGTCCCGCAGGAGCTTACGACCGACTCGTTCGAGACGGTCTGGGCCACCACGAACTTCAGCCGGGGGCTGTTCGGCAAGCCGAAGAACCCCGACTACGTCGAGAAGGTGCTAAGGAACCTGTCGCTCTGGGACAAGAAGGACAGCAAGATCATGACGCTCTCGGGCGGCATGAAGCGGCGGGTAATGATCGCCAAGGCCCTCTCGCACGAACCGCGCATCCTCTTTCTCGACGAGCCGACGGCCGGCGTCGACGTAGAACTGCGGCGGGATATGTGGGAGATGGTGCGCCGCCTGCGTGAGACGGGCGTGACCATCATCCTGACCACCCACTACATCGACGAGGCCGAAGAGATGGCGGACCGTATCGGGGTGATCAACCACGGCGAGATCATCCTGATCGAAGAGAAGGCCGAGTTGATGCGCAAGCTCGGCAAAAAGCAATTGACGCTGCAGTTGCGCGACCGGATCGAGACGATTCCGAACGAGCTCGCCGACTATCGCCTGGAGCTTGCCTCCGACGGTAACGAGCTGGTCTATACCTACGACGCCCAGAACGGGCGCGCGGACATCGCCGCCCTGCTCGCCGACCTCAACGGGACGGGCATCAAGTTCAGGGACCTCCAGACGAGACAGAGTTCGCTGGAGGAGATCTTCGTCAACCTGGTGAGAGAGGAACGATGAATTTTTACGCGATTCGCGCGATCTACAAGTTCGAGATGGCGCGTACCTGGCGTACGGTGCTCCAGAGCGTCGTCTCGCCCGTCATCTCGACGTCCCTCTACTTCGTGGTCTTCGGCGCGGCGATAGGCTCGCGCATCACCGACGTCGATGGGATCAGCTACGGCGCCTTCATCGTGCCCGGTCTCATCATGCTCTCCTTGCTGACGCAGAGCATCACCAACGCGTCGTTCGGCATCTTCTTCCCCAAGTTCACCGGCACGATCTACGAGATCCTGTCGGCCCCGATCTCCTACGTCGAGATCGTCATCAGCTACGTCGGGGCGGCGGCGACCAAGTCGGTGATACTGGGCCTGCTCATCCTGGCTACGTCGGGACTTTTCGTGCCGCTGGAGATCCTGCACCCGCTGTGGATGCTCACGTTCCTCGTGCTTACCGCCTTTACCTTCAGCCTCTTCGGCTTCGTGCTCGGCATCTGGGCCGAAGGCTTCGAGAAGCTCCAGCTCGTGCCGTTCCTCATCGTCACGCCCCTGATCTTCCTCGGCGGCAGCTTCT
>CAXTDD010000106.1:0-7164 GCA_964242955.1 uncultured Rubrobacteraceae bacterium
AGAGGTTGCCGTAGTCCGGTTCGGAGACGCCGAGCTGCTCCTGGATGGCGCGGCTGGTCAGCCCGATCTTGCGCCCCACGATCTCCTCCCCCCGCTCCAGGCGCAGTCCGTTCCACGCCGTCTGCACCGCGTACGCGTCCTCCGCCGACGTCAGGCCCTCGCTCTCGCTGAGCGGGGCCACGGGCCGTCGCTGTTCCCAGGCCTCTTCCAGCCGTCGGGCCAGGGCCTCGGGGGCTGTTCTGGTGGGCTCGGACACGCGCCTAGACCTCCCCGGCCAGGAAACTCTCCAGGAGCCGGTTGAAGGACTTGCGGTGCTCGATCATGATCCAGTGCCGACAGCGGCCGAAGACGTGCATCTGGGGGCGCTGGAGGTCCCGGAGCAGGCGCAGGCTCGTCTCCAGCGGGATGATCACGTCGTCGCGGCCGTGGACGAGGAGGGCGGGGTTCTCCACTCGCCCTATCGCCTCTTTAGAGAGCGCGAGAGCGTCGACGTGCCTTTGCCTGTCGGGACCCGGGAACATGGCGGCGAAGCTGCGGCCGATCTCGGGCCTCGTGGCACCGCCGTAGCGCTCCCTGGCTATGGCATCCACGTCGCCGCCGACCGTCGCCGGGTCGTAGACGAACCAGTTGATGACCTCGGCCATCCGTTCCGGGGAGGGCTCGTCGTAGAAGCCCCAGAGGGCGTCGAGCTCGGTTGTGATCTGGAACGGCACCCCCATCGAGCCCATGAGGGCGATACGTCCGATACGCTCGGGGTGACGGTCCGCGAGGTGCAGCGCGAGTGCCCCGCCCATGGAGTTGCCGACGAGGTGTGCCTTCTCGACGCCGAGGGCGTCCAGGAGGCCCGTGAGCTGATCAAGCCACACGTCGAGCCACGCCCCCGTTTCGGCTGGGGGCTCCGTCGGGTGCTCGCTCTTGCCGTAGCCGACCAGATCGGGGGCGAGGCAGTCGAAGCGTTCCCCAAGGGCGGGGAGGGCGAACTGCCAGTTCGACCACGCGGACGCTCCGGGTCCAGATCCGTGCAGGAAGAGGACGGCCTCGGCGTTCCCCTCCCCGGTGCGGTTGAGGTACGTCTCGTGGTCTCCAGCCATCACCTGCGGGGGGGCTGCTTCACTCAAGTCCGTGCTCCTCTCTCGGGGCGCGTCGAATTGTGGGATCTCGTCGTAGAGACGCGCTGCTTGGGAATGCTCCACCTCGAACCACGGCTTCTCCACGCCCATCCGTCCAACCTCGCCGTGAGAACGATGGCCTCCGCCCCTCCATCATCGACTTCTCTACGGCCAGCATCCATACCTCCCGCAAGGCGCCTCTTGCGCACGCAGCACGTTCTCATACTGGCCGGCCGGGCGCGACCGAAGTGAGGTCTTCTTTTCGGTCGCCGGACATCCCAGATGCCTGCGCCACCGTGCTCAGCGCCCCGATCCTCCACCCGCTTGGGCCGTACTGTAGGAGCGGCGGGCGCCCGGGACAATGGTTTTGTTCGGTTATTGCAAACGGGGGCGGTTACGGTGGATGGACACGCCTCCGAAGACCACGGACAAGCCTCCCGTCGCGAGTCCCGGGCCGTCGCCAGAGGTGTACCCGTGGCGCACCATCGGTTCGGATATGGCGAACCATCTGGTTGCCAGATGATTGTCGCCTGTGATACTACCGGGGTAGTTCAAGAGAGACCTTTGGGAAAGGGGGCTCATGCTTGGGGGTACGACCCGGACGGCCGGGACCCGGCCGGATGGTGCGCCCGTCGGGTCGGCGGGTGCTCGATCGGCGATCGGCGGGGGGAGAGGGCCGTGAGCTCCTCCGAACCTCCTGGCCTTCGCCGTGCCCGGCCTCGTCGCGGCGGCGGCCGAGAATTTGGTAAGGGAGAGGGACGTCGCGACGGAGAGACCGGTTATCTCTAGCGCGGCGGAACAGGGAGAGACGTGAGGAAAACCGGAGCGGAAGGCCGATCCCGACGGCCGGACGACGTGGGCGTCTCCGGAAGGAACGGCGGCGGGTAACCGGCCAATTGGTCGCCAGATCAAGGCCGACGGGAACATCCGAGGGAAGGAGAAAGATGGCCGAGCAGGAGTACAGCGAGCCGATCTTCGACGTGGCGCAGTTGGCGCACTGCGAGATCCTCACCCCCAAGCCGGACGAGACGTTGTGGTTTTTCAAGGACCTTCTCGCCCTGGAGGAGACCGAGCGCGACGGGCAGTCGGTGTACCTGCGGGCGTACGAGGACTTCTATCACCACACGCTGAAGGTCACGGAGGCGCCCGAGGCGGGTATAGGTCACGTGGCGTGGCGGACCTCTTCGCCGCAGGCGCTGGAGCGCCGGGTCCGGGCTCTGCAGGCGTCCGGGGCGGGCAAAGGCTGGATCGACGGCGACAACGGTCACGGTGCGGCCTACCAGTTCGAGACCCCCGACGGGCACCGCATGGAGATCCTGTGGGATGTCGAATACGCCCAGATCCCCGAGCAGAAGAAGAGCGACCTGATCAACCGCCCCCAGAGGCGGCCCCTGAGGGGCGTTCCGGTGCGCCGTCTGGACCACGTCAACCTCCTCGCCTCCGACGTCACCGCGAACCGGAGGTTCCTGGAGGACGACCTGGGCTTCCGGCTGCGCGAGAACATCGTCCTCAACGACGGCGGGGAGGCGGGCGCCTGGCTCAGCGTGAGCCCGCTGGTGCACGAGGTGGCCTTCATGGGAGATCAGACCGGGGCGAGGGGACGCTTGCACCACGTCTGCTACTGGTACGGCATCCCCCAGCACAACTCCGACATCGCCGAGGTCTTCTCCGAGTACGGCGTCCATATCGAGGCGGGCCCGGGCAAGCACGGCATCAGCCAGGCCCTCTTCCTGTACGTCTTCGAGCCCGGCGGCAATAGGGTCGAGCTCTTCGGCGACGCAGGGTACCTCATCTTCGACCCCGCCTGGAAGCCCAAGACGTGGACCGAAGAGACCCTGGAGCAGGGGATCATCTTCTATGGCTCCCCGTTGCCGGCCGAGTTCTTCCTCCACGGCACGCCCCCCGTCGAGGGCCAGAAGCCCGGCGGCCTGGAGAAAGAGGAGAGGGAGGAATTGGAGGAGGTCAGGAACAGCTCGGTCTCGGCGTAGCCGAACGGAAGGAGCTGCGGGTCAGGGTGACGGCCGTCAACGACCACGCGCGGACGGGGCCAAACGGCGGTCTCGTCCGCGCCGCCTCGCGAACGGGATACTCCGACCCCCAGGCGCGTCAGATTCCTCCAGGACCTACCCGAGACGGCGGGGAAGCGGCCCGGTATCCGGACGAGACTAGGAGCGCGGTGGACAAGACACAGAACACGGTAAGGACGGGAAGCTACACGACGTTCCTAAATCGCGCGGGAGAGGGCAACGAAGAGGCGATCCTCTTCCTGCACGGCTCCGGTCCGGGGGCCAACGCCTGGTCCAACTGGCAGTTCGCCCTGCCCGCGCTGGGCGGGAGGTACGACTGCCTCGCCCCCGACCTCGTGGGTTTCGGCGGGAGCGAGCACCCGGCGCCGGGGAGCCACCCGGTCGGCATGAAGGCCTGGCTGGATGTCTGGGTGGAACAGGGTCTCGGGCTCCTGGACGAACTAGGGATCGAGAACGCAAACGTGGTCGGCAACTCGATGGGCGGCGCGGTCGCGTTACACCTGGTGGACCGTCACCCGGAGAGGTTTCGGAGGATGGCGTTGATGGGGCCCGCGGGTACGCCGCACGAGATCTCCGAGCAACTGGACGACGTCTGGGGTTTCTACAAAGACCCCACGGTCGGCCACATGGTCGAGCTCATCAACCGGTTCGCCTACGACCCGCAGGCGGCCGTGGGCGACGACCTGGAGAAGATAGCCGGTATCAGGATGGAAGCCGCCATGCGACCCGAGGTCAGGCGCAGCTTCGAGGCGATGTTCCCCCCGCCCCGCCAGCGCCACCTCGACGACCTGGCCCTGCCCGAGAAAGACCTCCACGAGATCGACCTCCCCGCGCTCCTGATCCACGGCCGCGACGACGGCATAGTGCCGATGGAGACCAGTATGTACCTGCTCCGGCATCTGCCGCAGGTCCAGTTCCACGCCTTCGGGCGGTGCAGCCATTGGACCATGATCGAATACCCGAACGCCTTCAACAGGCTGCTCCTCGATTTCTTCGGGGGCGAACTCTGATGTGGACGGACCGCAACAGGAAGGAGCCAACGCGCCGATGGTCGGGGTGGTCCACGTAAGCGACAGGCCCCCGGCGAGAACCCCAGGCGCGCCTCCGCGTAGTCTTCCACAACGTCGCACCGGAGAACAGCAAGCCCGGGCTCGTGGACGGGCCCGAAGGGTAGGCCCGATCGGCCTCTCCGGCGCGGAACGGCCGTCGGGCGTCTCGGGAGAACTCCTCTATTGGGGCGACGGGCTCACGGTCTCCGGCGGGTGGAGTTGCGCGTCGCGGGCGAGCTCCAATGCCACGTCGATGATCCAGTCCTCCTGTCCCGCCACCGCCTGGCGGCGGCCGAGCTCGACCAGGATCTCGCGCGCGTCTATGCCGTACCGCTCGCCGGCCCGCTTGGCGTGGAGCAGGAACGTGGAGTAGACCCCCGCGTACCCGATGGCGATGGCGTCCCGGTTGGGAACGGGCTCGTAGGGCATCATCGGCGCCACCACGTACTCGGCCGCGTCCATCAGGCCGAACACGTCGAGCCCGGGGTTGGCGCCCCGCTTCTCCAACACCGCCGCCAACAGCTCGGTCGGGGCGTTCCCCGCCCCCGCCCCCAGGCCGCGCAGGGTGCCGTCGAGCTGGTCGGCGCCGGCCTCCAGCGCCGCGAGGCTGTTGCCGATGGCGACGCCGAGGTTGTTGTGGGCGTGGTAGCCGACCTGGCAGGAGAGGGCATCCTTTAAGGCCGCGACCCTCGCCGCGGCGTCTTCGGGGAGCATGGCGCCGGCCGAGTCGACGACGTAGACGCAGTCGGCCCCGTAGGACTCCATCAGCTTCGCCTGCTCCGCTATGACCTCCGGCGGGCGCATGTGGCTCATCATCAGGAAGCCGACCGTCTCCAGGCCCAGTTCGCGCGCGACGGCGAAGTGCTCTTCGGAGACGTCGGCCTCCGTGCACTGGGTGGCGATGCGCAGTATCCGGATGCCCCTCCCGGCGGCCTCCTCGACCTCCCTGCGGGTGCCGATGCCGGGTATCATGAGCGCGGCTATCTTCGCCCCTTTCGCGGTCTCCACGGCCGCGGAGATCAGGTCCATCTCGGGGACCTTCGAGAAGCCGTACTGGGTCGAGCTGCCGGCCAGGCCGTCGCCGTGGGAGACCTCTATCACCGGCACCCCGGCACCGTCGAGGGCCGCGACCACCCCGCGCACCTGCCCTTCGGTGTACTGGTGGCGCATAGGGTGCGAGCCGTCGCGCAGCGTCGTGTCCGTTACGCGCGGCGCCGGGAGGTCTCCGCTCACGCGGCCTCCTCGACGCCCAGGATGCGCCGGGCGAAGGCCTCGCCGACCCTCCTGGCCGAGGCGGTCATGATGTCCAGGTTTCCGGCGTACTTCGGGAGGTAGTCCCCGGCGCCCTCCACCTCGAGCAGCATCACCACCACCCGCTTGTAGCCCCACGGGGTCTCCTGCGCGTCGAAGACGGGCCCGTTCTTGAGCCTGTAGCCCGGCACGTACTCCTGCACCTCGGCGACGACGCGCTCGACGGAGTCCGCGACGGCCCCCTCGTCGAAATCGTCTTCGGGGACCGCGTAGACCGTGTTGCGCATCAGGATCGGGGGGTCCGCCGGGTTGAGGACGATGATGGCCTTCCCGCGCCTGGCCCCGCCTATCTCCTCCAGGGCGCGCGCCGTGGTAAAGGTGAACTCGTCGATGTTCTGCCGGGTGCCGGGGCCCGCCGAGAGGCTCGCGACGGTGGAGACCATCTCGGCGTAGGCGAGGGGGGCGGCCCTGGAGACGGCGTAGACCAGCGGGGCGGTAGCCTGTCCGCCGCAGGTGACGAGGTTCACGTTGTCGCGGTCGAGGTGGCCCTTGAGGTTCGCCGGCGGCACCACGTAGGGCCCGCGCGCCGCGGGCGTCAGATCCACCGCGACCTTGCCCGCCTCTCGCAAGAGCTTGGCGTGGCGGACGTGGGCCTTGGCGCTCGTGGCGTCGAAGACTATTCGGATCTCCGGGTCCGAGATCACGGCGTCTATACCCTCCGCGCTCGTCCGGACCCCTTCGCCCCCCGCCCTGGCGAGGCCGTCGGAATCTGGGTCTATCCCGGTGACGAGCGCGAGCTCCATCGGGCCCGGCTCTTTTAGCAGCTTGTACATCAGGTCGCTGCCGATGTTGCCCGAGCCGACGATGGCGACCTTGACGCGCCCCACCTGCTGCACCCGCGTACTCACATCCTGCCTCCGGTCCGTTTCGTTCACCTGGCCACCCTCGCGTACCCGACGTACCCGATGTTCTCCGAGACGGTGCGCGCCGCCTCGACGATGGCGACCCGGTACCTCTCCTCGCCCTGCTCGAAGCGGTAGGCCGGCACCGAGACGCTCATGGCGGCGACCACCTCTCCCGTGTGGTCCATGATGGGCGCCGCCACGCAGCGCAGGTCGAGCACGGTCTCTTCCAGGTCGTAGGCGTAGCCCCGCTCTCGCACGGTCGCGAGCTCCCGTCGGAAGCCTTCGAGCGTCGTGATCGTGTTCGCCGTCAGCCGGGGTAGGCCCTGCGTCTCCAGAAACTCGACGACCTCCTCCCAGGGTCGGTAGGCCAGAAGCGCCTTGCCGACGCCGCTGCCGTGTGCCTGCAGCGTCACCCCGACGCCCGTGACGGCGACCTGCACCGCCCTGGTGCCCTGGATCTTGTCGACGTAGATGACCCGGTCGTTCTCGAGTGCGGCCAGGTGGACCAGCTCGCCGAAGCGGGAGACCAGATACTCCATCGCCCGGCGCGCCTCGTGACGGAAGTCCGTGGTCTCCAGCAGGATCTGGCTCAGGGCCATCACCCGCCAACCGAGCCTGTAACGCCGGACCGGGGTGCGGCGCAAAAGTCCCTGGTCGGCGAGGGTGGACATGAGGACGGAGGTGCTCGACTTGGGAAACTCGAGCTCCTGTGACACCTCGCTCACTCCCCACTCCGGACGTTCCAGCGAGAAAAGGGTCAGGACCCTACCGGCCTTATCGACTGTCTGCAGCAAGATCTACTCCTACCCTCGCTTCCCGACAC
>CAXTDD010000107.1:0-7148 GCA_964242955.1 uncultured Rubrobacteraceae bacterium
CCTCAAGGGCGAGATCCCCAACGGCTCCAAGGTGACCATCGAGCCCAACGACAAGACCGGCGACGAGATCTCAGAGGACGAGTCCATAGTCGACATCAAGGTCAGCCAGCCCAAGGAGATCGTAAAGGTCGAATCCGAGTAAGGAGAACCGAAGCTAACTGCACCGAGACCGGGGCGCCGAAAGGTGCCCCGGTCTCTTGCTTGTGCGGTTCAGACGCTCCTGGCGCCGCTTGTTGTAGCCTCGCTCACGGCACAAGTCCCATAAACGGCGGTAAACAAGAGCTCATGAAAGCGCCTGCTTGGACGAAGCGAACCTGACGTGAAGCTCTTGGTACTGGGCGGTGGAGGTTTCCTTGGATACCACGCCGTCGCCGAGGCCTTGCGCACAGGGCACGAGGTCTCGACGTTCAATCGTGAGGGCGAGGCCCCGCTCGACGGGGTGGAGGCGTTGCAGGGCGACCGCAAGGGCGACCTCTCCGCGCTGCGCGGGAGGACGTGGGACGCCGTATTGGACACGTTTAGCGACCCGGATGCGGTGGGGGAGACGGCGGATCTGCTGTCTGGATCTGTCGGAGCCTACGGTTACGTTTCCGGCATAAGCAACTATCACCCGGACGGCCCGGCAACCGTGGACGAAGACTCGCCCCTGCGCAGCGCCGATGAGAACCTCGACGACCCGTTGCAGGAGCGGAGCATCGCCAAGCTGCGGTGTGAGGCGGCGGTGCAGGACGGGTTCTCGGGACCGGCCCTGATCTCACGCGTCGGCATCATGGTCGGCCCGAGAGACCCCACCGACCGCTTCTCCTGGTGGCCGGTGCGTTTTGCGCAGGCCCTGGCTGAGGGAGGCGAGGTCCTGGCACCGGGAGATCCCGGTCGTCCCGTGCAGTTCAGCGACGCCCGCGACATCGCGGCCTGGATGGTGCGGATGCTGGAGGCGAAGGAGGCCGGAACGTTCAATGCCGTGGGGCCTGGACGCGAAGTTTCGCTTGCTGAGGTGCTCGAGGCGTGCCGGAACGCGGCGCGCGAAGAGGCCGGCACGGAAGACGCCCGGGTGACATGGGCCGACGAGGAGTTCCTTCGGCAGAATCTCTCCGACGTTGCGGAAGAGGAGCGGCCTTCGTGGTTTCCGGAGGATCAGATCCCGTTCAGAGCCGTGGACTCCTCCAATGCACTCGCCGCGGGCCTGCGTTTCCGGCCCGTCGAAGAGACCGCCCGCGATACGCTGGCGTGGGTGCGCTCCAGGCCGCAAGGACCGGAACTCCAGGCCGGGTTCGACCCGGGGTTTGAGCAGGATCTCCTGCGGCGCTGGCACGGACGGTCCGTAAGCAACGGCTGAGCCTCCCGGTCGCGACGGCCCGAAGCCCGGTGACCGATTCCGATGGCTGGAACAGGGTTTTTTCGACCCGATCTCGTACAATAAATGCATGGCTACGAAGACCCAATACGTCTGCTCGAACTGCGGGCATCAGGCGCCGAAGTGGCTCGGGCGGTGCCCGGACTGCGGGGAGTGGAGCACCTTCGTCGAAGAGGTGCGCGAGGAGAAGAAGGTCGTCGGCTTCGCGGAGCGGGCGACGAGGAAGAAGGCGCGGCCGGCCGGCCGCACGCTGGGGCTCGGCGCGGTGCCGGCTTCCGCGGACGGCGGGCCGGGGGCCGGACGCTGAGGTTAGACGAGGTTCAGACCTCGGCGGACGGCGGCAGGGTCGGGACGAGCGGGGGGGAACTCGACCGGGTGCTCGGCGGTGGGATCGTGCCCGGCTCCATGGTCCTCGTCGGCGGCGAGCCTGGGGTCGGCAAGAGCACGCTGCTCCTGCAGGTTATGGGGCATCTGGGCGAGGGGTGTTTGATGGTCTCTGGCGAGGAGTCGCCGCGGCAGGTGGCGCTTTCGGCGAAGCGGCTCGGGGTGCAGGGGGCCGGGTTCGGCGTGCTCTCGGAGACGGACGTGGACGTGATCGAGTCGACCATCCTGGAGGAGCGCCCGAGTGTGGTCGTCGTGGATTCCATCCAGACGCTCTACTCGCCGGAACTCTCCGGGGCGCCCGGCGGGGTCGGGCAGGTGCGCGAGTGCGCCGCGCGCCTGATGCGGCTGGCGAAGAGCGAGGGAATCGCGGTCGTCCTCGTCGGCCACGTCACGAAGGACGGGTCCATCGCGGGGCCGCGCGTCCTGGAGCACATGGTGGACACGGTCTTGCAGTTCGAGGGGGACAGGTTCCAGTCGTTCCGGGTGCTGCGGGCGTTGAAGAACAGGTTCGGCTCTACGAACGAGATCGGGGTCTTCGAGATGACGGGCCGCGGGATGGTCGAGGTCGAGGACCCGTCGGCATTCTTTCTATCGAAGCGCGAAGAGAAGATGCCCTCGGGGGTGGCGACGGTGTGCCTGCTCGAAGGGACGCGGCCGATGCTGGTCGAGATAGAGAGTTTGGTGGCGCCGAGCCCGCTGGCGAACCCGCGCAGGATCGCCAACGGCGTGGACACGGGCCGGGTGAACATGCTGTGCGCGGTACTGGCGCGACGTGCCGGCCTCTCCCTCGCCGACCAGGACGTCTACGTGAACGTGACGGGCGGGGTGCGGGTCGAGGAGCCCGCGGCCGACCTCGGGGTGGCACTCGCCATAGCCTCCGCGTTACGCGATAAGCCCGTTGGAAAAGGGACGGCATGTTTCGGGGAGGTGGGGCTCACGGGGGACGTGAGGTTCGTCTCCGGGGCGCCGCGGCGGACCGGAGAGGTCCTCAAGATGGGTTACACGCGTATAATCAGGCCCGAAGGAAGGTCCGACGAGGGCCTCGATGGGAGATCCAAGAAGGACGCGAGCGTGATCGAGGTAAGCACGTTGGAGGAGGCCGTGGCGGTGGCGCTGCTGTGAGCCCGTCCCGCCGCAAACTGCCCGAAGAGCTCGCCGGTGCCCTGGAGCTCGTCGCCCCCGGCACGGAGCTGCGCGAGGCGATAGAGAACGTCATAAGGGCGCACAACGGGGCTCTCATCGTGGTCTCAAGGCCCGAGAAGCTGGAGGAGCTCGGCATCATCTCCGGCGGGATGAAGCTAGGTCTTGAGTTCGCGCCGATGCGGCTCTACGAGCTGGCGAAGATGGACGGCGCGATCGTCCTCTCGCCGGACATGTCCGTGGTCCACTACGCCAACGTCCAACTCAGCCCCGATCCCTCCTACGAGTCGCGCGAGACGGGCATGCGCCACCTCGCCGGCCACCGCACGGCCCAGCAGACGGGCGACCTCGTCATCGTCGTATCCGAGCGCCGGCGTGTCTTGAGCCTCTACCGCGGCGACTACGGCCCGCTCGTCCTCGAAGACATCGGGGTCGTGCTCTCGAAGGCGAACTCCGCCATCGCGACCCTGGAGAAGTTTACGAGGAGGTTGCGCGAGGAGGCCAGGGCGCTTACCGTCCACGAGTACGACGGGGCGGTGACGTTGCGGGAGGTCGTGGGGGCCGTCGGCAACTTCGAGTACGCGGTCAGGATCGCGGGCGAGGTCGGGGCCTACGTGCGGGAGCTCGGGAGCGAGGGCCGGCTGGTGGAGATGCAGCTGGAGCAGGCCTTCCACGACGTGCCGGAACAGTACGACGCGCTGGTCCGGGACTACGCCGCCGAGGGCGTGGACTGCGGGGAGGTCCGCAAGCGGTTGAAGAACTTCACCTCCGAGCAGCTCTCGGACAGTATGGAGATCACGCACGCCCTCGGCTACGGCTCCGAAGGACAGACGGAAGATTTCTTTCTCAAGCCCCGCGGCTACCGTCAGCTCGAGCGCGTGCCGCGCCTGCCCCGGCGGGTGGCCGAGAGCCTGATCCGGGAGTTCGGCTCCCTGAAGGACCTGCTCGAAGCGAGCGAAGCCGAGCTGGACGAGGTCGAGGGCGTCGGCCAGGCCCGCGCGAAGGCCATCCAGCGCGGCCTCGAACGCCAGCGGAGCCTGGAGACCTCCGGCGAGGTCTTGTAGGGATGCCGGAAGAGATCCCGGCATAGCTAACGTCTCCGCGATAGCGCTCGTGCTCGCCGGGGGGCTCGGCACCCGGATGGGTCGCCCCAAGCAGTTCCTGAAGCTCAGGGGCAAGCCCGCGCTGCATCACACGTTCCGCGCCTTCGAAGACGCGGCCTCCATCGACAGGATCTACGCCGTCGGCGACGGCGCGAAGATCGAGGCGCTCGCGAAGGGGTCCGGCATCTCCAAGTACGCCCGGTGCGGCGAGCCCGGCGCGGCCAGGCAGCTCTCCACCAAGAGCGGCCTGCTGATCTGCGGGGAGGACCCGGAGACGGTCGTCCTGGTGCACGACGGCTCACGGTGCCTCGTCACCCCGGGGCTCATAGACCGCGTGGTCGAGGCCGCGCTCGGCGAGGACCGCCCCGACGGCGTCGTGCCGGCCACGCGGGTCTCGGACACCGTAAAGGTCGCCCCCGACGGCGAGGTCGTCAAGACGCTCGACCGGACGGAGCTCCGGGCGGTCCAGACCCCGCAGGCGTTCCGACTCGGCCACCTGCGGCGGCTTCACGAGGCCCCGGACGACTACCTGGGCGCCGCGACCGACGACGCCTCCCTGGTCGAGCGGGACGGGGGCCGGGTCGTCCTCGTCGAGGGGGAGAAAACCAACATAAAGCTCACGTCCCCCGAAGACCTGGTGCTCGCCGAAGCCGTGCTCGTCGCGCGAGAGAGGTCCCTCAGAGGCTGGTGGCCGGGGAAGATCCATTGATGCGGGTCGGCCTCGGCGTGGACGCCCACGCCTTCGCCGCGCCGGAAGACGGAAGGCGGCTCGTCCTCGGCGGCGTGGAGATCCCTTCAGAGAAAGGCCTCCTCGGCCACTCCGACGCCGACGTGCTGGCACACGCCGTGACCGACGCCGTCCTGGGTGCGGCCGGCCTCGAAGACATCGGGCACTACTTCCCCGACACGGACGAAGAGTTCGAGGACGCCGACTCTATCGAGCTTCTGCGGGAGGTGCGCGGGATCGTCGGCGAGGCCTGGGATGTCGCCAACGTGGACGCCGTCGTCATCTGCGAGTGTCCGAAGATAAGAGATTATCGGGCCGCGATGAGGAAGAACCTCGCCGGCGCCCTCGGCGTCGGAGCGTCCCAGGTCAGCGTGCGCGGCACCACCACGGAGCGCCTCGGCTTCGCCGGCAGAGGCGAAGGGATAGCCGCCCAGGCCGTCTGCCTCCTGCAGGGAAGATAGCCCCGTGGAGGGAGTCCGGGTACGCTTCGCCCCGAGCCCGACGGGGATGCTCCACCTCGGCGGCGCCCGCACCGCGCTCTTCAACTACCTTTTCGCCAGGCACCACGGCGGCACGCTCGTTCTCCGCGTCGAAGACACCGACAGGGTCCGGAGCACGCCCGAGTTTGAAGAGGCACAACTCGAGGATCTCGGCTGGCTCGGCCTGGGTTTCGACGAAGGACCGTATCGGCAGAGCGAGCGGGGGGATCTCTACGAGGAGAAGATCGAGCACCTCGCCGACGCCGGTCTGGCCTACGAGAGCGAGGACGAAAAAGGCCGTCGGGCCCTCTACTTCCGGCCGCCGACGAGGGGCGGAAGCTTTCGGGACGAGCTCCGGGGCGAGGTCTCGTTCAGCCGCGTGGAGGACTTCGTCGTCCGCAAATCCGACGGCACCCCTTCCTACAACTTCGCCGCCGTGGTGGACGACCTGGCGATGGGGATCTCACACGTCATCCGGGGCGAGGAGCATCTGCCGAACGCGGGCCGTCAAACGCTCCTCTACCGCGCCCTCGGCGCGCCGGGGCCGAGGTTTATCCACCTCGGCGTCATCCTCGGCACCGACGGCAAAAAGCTTTCCAAACGCCACGGCGCGGCCAGCGTCGCCGACTACCGCCGCGAAGGCTACCTCTCCGAAGCGCTCGTCAACTACCTCGCCCTCCTCGGCTGGACCCACCCGTCCGGCAAGGAAGAGTTCGCCGACCTCGAAGAGCTGGCGCACGAGTGGGACCCTTCGCGCCTCGGCGCGAGCCCCTCTATCTTCGACCCGGACCGCCTGCTCTTCTTCGACGCCAGGCATATCCGGCGGTTGCCGTCGGATGAACTTCGCCAGCGGGTCGAGCCGTTCCTGGACGGGCCGTTGCCCGAAGGCCGGGAGCGCGCCGCGCTGGAGGCGATCCGGGAAGAGGCGCGCGTGCTCTCCGACGCGCCCCGCCTGCTGGGCGGGATCACGGCCCCCGTAAACCCCGCGACGTTCGTAGAGGAACTGCCTGAATCCAGCGGAGAGGTCTTCGGCCATGCAGCCGCATCGCTCGAAAACCGCGCGTTCGTGGACGTAGACGAGGCGAGAGATTTCGTCCAGGTTCTTCGCGCGTGGGCCAGAGAGCACGGCATCAAGACCCGCGACCTGTTACATCCCTTGCGGCTGGCGTTGACCGGGCAGAACAGGGGTCCCGAGATGGCGCTCGTCCTTGCGGTGCTCGGCGCTGATGAGGCGCGGGATCGGATAGAGTCGGCAAGAGCGGCTAGACTACGGGCATGAGCGTTTTCGTGCGGGACAGCTTGAGCGGCGGAATGGTCGAGGTGGGGGCGGACGGCAAGATCGGGCTCTACATCTGCGGGCCGACGGTCTACGACCACGTCCACGTAGGAAACGCGCGGGGTCCCTTGTTCTGGGACGTGGTGGTCCGGTACCTGCGGAGCCGGGACTACGACGTGACCTTCGTCCAGAACATCACGGACATAGACGACAAGATCATCACCAAGGCCAACGATGAAGGCGTTTCCTGGCAGGAGATCGTGGACCGTTACACGGCGTCGTTCCACGAGCGGCTGGGGATGCTCGGCATCGGCCTGCCGGACGTGGAGCCGCGCGCCACGGAGCACATCCCTGAGATGATCTCCCTGATAGAAGAACTCGTCGAGAAGGGCCACGCCTACGCGCCCGGCAACGGCGACGTCTACTACGCCGTCGAGAGCTTCCCGAACTACGGAGCTCTGAGCCACCAGAACCCGCAGGAGATGCGCGAGACAGAGAAGGGCGAGGCGGAGGACAAGAGGAGCCCGCTGGACTTCGCGCTCTGGAAGGCTTCCAAGCCGGGCGAGCCTTCCTGGGAGAGCCCGTGGGGGCATGGCCGGCCCGGGTGGCACATCGAGTGCTCCGCGATGGTCGAGAAGCACCTGCCGGGCGGCGCGGACATCCACGGCGGCGGCACGGACATCCG
>CAXTDD010000108.1:0-7102 GCA_964242955.1 uncultured Rubrobacteraceae bacterium
CTGCCGTTCGTGGTCTTCGACCTGATCAAAGTGGGGCTTGCCGCCCTCGTCGCCGTCGCCGTCGCACCCTCGATCGCCACATCGAAGGCGTAGGAGAGCGCAGGGGTCACCGGGCGGCTAGTATGACGGGCCACTGAGAGGAGGGTGAACCCAATGTTCGACAAGGTGCTGGTAGCCAACCGGGGGGAGATAGCGCTCAGGGTCGTCCGCGCCTGCCGGGAGCTCGGCGTCGTGGCGGTCGCCGTCTACTCCGATGCGGACGAGTCGGCCCTCCACGTCCGCCACGCCGACGAGGCGGTCAACATCGGGCCGCCGGCCGCGGGGAAGAGCTACCTGAACGCGGAGAGGATCGTCGAGGCCGCCAAAGAGACCGGCGCCGATGCGATCCACCCCGGCTACGGCTTCCTGGCCGAGAACGCCGCCTTCGCGCGGGCCGTGACGGACGCTGGTCTCACCTTCATCGGCCCGTCTGCTGGGGCCATCGAGAAGCTCGGGGACAAGTCCGCGGCGAGGCGTCTGGCCCAGGAGGCAGACGTGCCGGTCGTGCCCGGCTCGGACAACGTCTCTTCGGCGGACGAGGCGGTCGAGACGGCGGAGGGGATCGAGTACCCCGTCATGATCAAAGCCGCGGCCGGCGGCGGTGGACGTGGCATCCGGGTGGCGAACGACGAGCAGGAGCTGCGCGAGGCCGTGCAGGCGGCCAAACGTGAGGCCCGGTCCGCCTTCGGGGACGGAACGCTCTACCTGGAGAAGTTCCTCGCAGGCCCGCGCCACGTAGAGGTGCAGGTCATAGCCGACCACCAGGGCAACGCCATCCACCTCTACGAGCGCGAGTGCTCGATGCAGCGCCGCCGCCAGAAGGTGTTGGAGGAGTCCCCGTCACCCGGCATAAGCCCCGAGATGCGCGGGAAGATGTGCGAGGCCGCGGTCAGGCTCGCCCGCGAGGCGGACTACACCAACGCAGGGACGGTCGAGTTCCTGGTCGATAGGGGCGAGGCCGGCGACGAGTTCTACTTTATCGAGATGAACACGCGGATACAGGTAGAGCATCCGGTCACGGAGATGCTAACGGGCGTAGACCTGGTGAAAGAGCAGATCCTGGTGGCCTCGGGCGAGCCCCTGAGCCTGAAACAGGAGGACGTCCCCTTCGTGGGGCACGCGATGGAGTTCCGCGTCAACGCCGAGGACCCGGAGAATGACTTCATGCCGTCACCCGGAGAGGTCACGTCTCTCGAAGTACCGGGCGGTCCGGGCGTCAGGGTGGACTCGGCGATGTACGCGGGCTACACGATACCGCCTTTCTACGACTCGATGGTCGGCAAGCTCATCGTCTGGGCGCTGACGCGGGACGAGGCCATAAAGCGCGCCCGCCGCGCCCTGCGCGAGTACCGGCTGGAAGGCATAAAGACCACCATCCCGCTTCATCTGCGGTTACTGGAAGATAACGCTCTCAGGTCGGGCGACTACCACACGGGATACCTGGAAGAGCTGCTGGTCGAGTAGGAAGACTTCAGGGTTTCGTCTCGCGGCCCGAGTATACTCGCGTGAGGTCTGGCGAGACATCGGAGGGCTTTCCGTGCAGACACAGACGCGCGAGGTCACGCGGCGGCGCTTCACCGTCCACGAGTACCATCGGATGGGCGAGGTCGGGATACTCCATGAGGACGACCGCATCGAGCTCATCGACGGGGAACTGATCGAGATGACCGCCATAGGTACCCGGCACTTCACTTGCGTTAACCGGCTGACCCATTTGCTGGTCGGTAGCGTGGGAGAGGACATCATCGTGAGCATCCAGAATCCGGTCAGGTTGAACGAGTATTCGGAGCCACAGCCGGACGTGGCCCTGATCCGGGCCAGGGATTACAGGGAGTCTCTCCCCACGCCGGATGACGTGCTGCTCTTGATCGAGGTTTCCGATACCACTCTCGCCTACGACCGCGGGCTAAAGCTCTCGCGCTACGCGCAATCCGGCATCCCGGAGGTCTGGATCGTGGACCTCAAAGGCGGGAGGATCGAACACCACACAAGTCCCTCCGGCGACCTCTACCGGCACGTTAAACTGGTCCGCCGGGGCGAGACGATCGATTCCGCCGCGCTACCCGATACGGACGTCCGCGTCGCCGACGTACTCGTCTAGAGGGCCTTCGTAGACCAGAGTACCTGCCCGTTTCGGTGATCCGGACGGTTCGCCGCTAAGGGCTTTTGCTCCGGGGACCGTCCATCGTCGTGTACCGACCGGTTCCGCTCGTTTGTCCGGTCTCCCCCGGGGCGGTCTGGTTACCGTAGTTGATGATGGCGAGGAAGCGGATCGGCACCTGCACCAGGCGCTCCGGGCCGTGGGCCGTTTCGCCGCGAAAAGTTAGCGAATCGCCCGGTTCGAGCAGGTAGGTGTGCTGCCCGTGCCGGTACTCGATCTTTCCCTCGATCACGTACAGGAACTCGATCCCCGAGTGCTCGAAGCGCGGGAACACCTCGCCCTTGTCGGTTATGGTTATCAGGAACGGCTCGAAGAACTGGGGCGTGGGCCCTTTGTCGTAGGCCAGCAGGTGGTAGGTGTGGCCCTTCTTCGTCCCGCGACGCACGACCTCTATGCCCTGGCCGGCCTTGACCAACTGGGCGCCGCCGACGGGCACGTCGTAGTTGCTGAACATGGTGGAGAGCGTTACGCCCAGAGCCCGCGCCACCTTCGTCAGGGTGCTGAGGCTCGCGGAAGTCTGCCCGTTCTCGATCTTGCTGAGCATCCCCCGGCTGATGCCGGCCCGGGCCGAGACGTCCGCGAGGGTCAGGCGCTGCTCCAGCCTGTACTTGCGCACGAAGTTCCCCAGGTGCTGATCCGGGGTGACCTCCCCGCCCGGGGCGCCGCCGTCCTCTCTTGCCGTCGTCATAAACCTCGAACCCACCCCAAGATCGCCTCCGCAACGTAACGACTCGTACGCCCTCCACTCTACCACCAGCCGAAGTTGGCGGGTCGAGGGTGCGGTTTCCGCTCTAGAAGCCTGTGGTCCCCGGGATCCAGTCGGTGCCGGCCAGGGGCACCTTCGCCATAGCGGCAGACTCGATGGTGAGCGCCACCAGGTCTTCGCGTTCCAGGTGGTGCACGTCGGACTTGCCGCAGGCGCGGGCGAGCGTCGCCACCTCCATGTTGAGCACCTGCAGGTAGTTGCGGACCCTCTTGGCGCCCCATTCGGGGTCGACCCTCTTTTCGAGCTCGGGATCTTGCGTGGTTATGCCGACCGGGCAGCGGCCCGTCTGCATGTGGTGGCAGAAGCCGGGCCTGGTGCCCAGCTTTTTGTAGTCTTCCACCGCGCTGACCGGGGTCTCGCCGTCCTTGTACCAGACGGAGTCGTTGCAGCCCAGGGCCAGCAACACGGCCTGGCCGATGGAGACCGCGTCCGCACCGAGGGCTATGGCCTTCGCCGCGTCCGCGCCGGTCCGTATGCCGCCGGAGATTACGAGCTGGACCTCGCCCTTCACGTCGAGCTCCTCCAGAGCCGCGTTCGCCTGCGCTACGGCGGCCAGCGTGGGGATGCCGGCGTGCTCTATGTACACGTCCTGGGTCGCGGCCGTGCCGCCCTGCATCCCGTCCACCACCACGACGTCGGCGCCGGCCTTGACCGCGAGCTTCACGTCGTTCTCGACCCTGGTCGCCCCTATCTTGACGTAGATCGGGATCTCCCAGTCCGTGATCTCGCGCAGCTCCTCGATCTTGATGGTCAGGTCGTCGGGGCCGGTCCAGTCCGGGTGGCGGCTCGCCGAACGCTGGTCTATGCCCGCGGGCAAGGTCCTCATCCCCGCGACGCGCTCGCTGATCTTCTGCCCCAGCAACATGCCTCCGCCACCCGGCTTGGCCCCCTGCCCGATCACCACCTCGACGGCGTCGGCCCGGCGCAGGTCGTCCGGGTTGAACCCGTAGCGCGAAGGGAGGCACTGGTACACGAGCATCTTGGACGACCGGCGCTCTTCGTCCGTCATCCCGCCGTCGCCCGTCGTGGTCGAGGTCCCGACCGCCGAGGCCCCCCGCCCCAAAGCCTCCTTCACGTTCGCCGAGAGCGAGCCGAAGCTCATGCCGGCGATGGTTATGGGGGTGTCCAGCTCCAGGGGCCTCTTTGCGTTGCGGCCCCCGAGCACGGTCCTGGTCTCGCACCTCTCGCGGTACCCTTCGAGCGGGTAGCGCGAGGCCGAGGCGGTCAGGAAGACAAGGTCGTCGAAGTGGGGCACCTTGCGCTTGGCACCCATGCCGCGGATGTCGTAGATGCCCCGGTTGGCGGCCTTTCGGACCCAGGCCTGCACGTCCCGGTTATACAGGTGGCTCTCCTGGCCGCCGTGGGTGACCGCGTCGTTCTCCTGCAAGGCGTGGGTGACATCGTAGGTCTCCCCGTGGGCCTCCCCGCGGGTGACCTCGCCGCCTGGTACGTCCGTCATGTATTAATACTCCTGTTCGTGTTCTGAGTTCCAGTGGTAGAGCTTTCTGGCCGAGGCGACGCGCTTGAAGTCTTCGGGATGGTGGTCGAAGCCGGCGCGCTCCAGCAGGCCCGCCAGGGTCGCGTGGTCTTCCTCCGTCATCGGCTCCTCCTGGGCGTCGGCGCCGAGGCTCTTGATGCGGCCCCGCACGTAGATGGTCGCCTCGTAGAGCGAGTCGCCGAGGCCGTCGCCCGCGTCGCCGCAGACGACCAGGTGGCCCTTCTGCGCCATAAAAGCGGAGAAGTGTCCGACGTCGCCGCCGACTACTATGTCGTTGCCTTTCATGGATATGCCGCACCGCGACGAGGCGTCTTTCTCCACCACCACGAGGCCGCCGTGGCCTGACGCACCGGCGCACTCGGAGACGTAGCCCTCTATCCGCACCACGCCGGACATGATGTTCTCGGCCACGCTCCAGCCGGCGCTGCCGTGGACCGTGATCTCGGCTTGCTTGTTCATCCCGCCGACGTAGTAGCCGGCGTTACCGATGACCTCCACCTTGACCGGCGCGTCGAGCCCCACCGCGATGTGGTGGGCGCCGTCCGGGTTGAGGACCCGTACCTCTTCCACGCCCTCTGCGGCCAACTCGTGGTGCAGGTAGTTGTTGAGCTGGCGGACCGGGGACTTCCCGAGGTCCCACTCTAGTGCTTTGCCGCTACGGACTTCTTGTTCCATACGAAGATCTCCTCGGGTCCCGGTTCGAAGACGTCGGCGTCGTTTATGCCGGGCAGGTAGGCCAGGGAACGGAACTCGGACGAGATGGCTACGTAGTCGTCGGTCTCGGCCACCACGGCGGGCTTGCAGGCGAAGGGGTCCCGCACCAGCGCCAGTTGGTCCTTCGTCCCGATCAAGAACGTGTAGAAGCCGTCGAGCTCGTCGAACCCGGCCTCAATGGCCGCCTCGAGATCGTCCCCCTCGCGCAGCCGCCACTCCAGAAAGCGCGCCGCCGCCTCGGTGTCGTTGTCCGTGTCGAAGTGCATGCCCCGGCGCTGGAGCATGCGCCTGAGGTTGTTGGGGTTGGAGAGGGAACCGTTGTGGATGAGGCAGAAGTCCTCGCCGACCGTGAACGGATGGGCGTGGGCCCAGGTCACGGCGGACTCGGTGGCCATGCGGGTGTGCGCCACGACGTGGCTCCCGACGAGGTCCCTGAAGCCGTAACGGTCGGCTATGTCGGCGGGGTGCCCGATGTCCTTGTAAACCTCGATGGACCGGCCCACGGAGAGCAGGCTCACCTCGGGGTGCTCCTCGACTACCCAACGCCACGCGGCCTCGGCGGAACCGTGCGGGATCACGACGGCGTGGTTGCCTTTGGCCTCGAAGTCCACGTCGAGATCGAGGTGATCCTGCATCCCGTCTGCGAAGGCACCCCAGTCGAGGTTGCCTTCCGGGGCGTAGAGGCTGAACTTGCGGGCGTCGTCCTCCTGGACCTCATCCGTGTAGGCGGCCAGGCCCGCCGAGTCGCGCCCGCGGGTTGCCATACCCTCCAGCATCTCCGTCCCGAGCCTGCCGAGCATGCCGCGCTTGTCCGGGTCCTTTATAAGCAGTCCTACGATGCCGCACATGGTCTTCCTCCTAGCTCCAGAACTCCAGGTACCGGTCCACTTCCCAGTCCGAGACGTGGCGGTTGTAGTCGTCCCACTCCTGGCGTTTGATCTCTACGTACTCCCGCACGAAATCCGTGCCGAGCGCCTCGCAGATGACGCCGTCGGCTTCGAGCGCGTCGCACGCCTGGTTCAGGGTGTGCGGCAGCAGGTCTATGCCCTTCTTCCCGAGCTCCTCGCCCGAAAGGTCGTACAGGTTCTCCGTGCGCGGCTCGCCGGGGTCGAGGTCGCGCTCCACGCCGTCGAGGCCCGCCGCGATGAGCGCGGCCGTCACCAGGTAGGGGTTGGACCCCGAGTCCGAAAGGCGAAGCTCCAGGCGGCCGAAGGGCACCCTGACCATCGCCGAGCGGTTGTCCGGGCCATAGCTCACGTGGGGGGGGGCCGGCGGGGGGCGCGCCGCGGAGGGGGAGCCAGCGGGCACCCCGTAGCCCCGACCAAGGGTGCCCCCAAGGGTATACTCTCGCGGCATGGGCAAGGATAGATCTTCATCAGGCATGGACTTCGGCGTGCGCGTCGGGGCGGTTATAGAAAGGGACGGCGCCATCTTGCTCGTCCGCCACCAGAAGCCGGGCAGAGACCCTTACTGGGTGCTCCCCGGCGGCAGGCTCGAGCCGGAGGAGACCATCCCCGAGTGCGCCCGGCGCGAGGTGGCGGAAGAGACGGGCCTCCCGGCCCGGTTCTCCGGCGTCCTCTACGTCGGCGAGTTCCTGCGCGAGGGCCGCCACACGGTGGACGTCGTCGCCCGGATGACGGCGGGCACCGAAGCCGAAGCCAGCCTCGGCAGCGACCCCGAGGTCGCCCCCGGCGCGGAGCCGACCCTGCTCGAGATCCGGTGGGTCGCCGCGGACGAGCTGCCGGAGATACACCTCCTACCCGCATCGCTCAAAGAGCGGCTCCTGAAAGACGCGGCGGGCGGTTGGGCCGCCGACGAGGTCTACCTGGAAGGCGGACGCCGTTAACGATCCCCAGGGCACCCTCCTCAACGTCGTCCTGACGGACGTCGCCATCGCGGGGTTCGTGGTCGGGCTGTTCTGGCT
>CAXTDD010000109.1:0-7083 GCA_964242955.1 uncultured Rubrobacteraceae bacterium
GCCGCGGGGGCTGCGTTCGGCCTCGGCGGTGAGTTCCCTGGCCCGCCACTCGGCCTGCTCCAGGGTCGGGTAGCGGGCAACTTCTATGCCTCCGAAGAGCGGGGCCGCCACCACCTTGAAACCGTTGCTGTTTGCTTCTTTGGGCACTGTGCCTCCGTCTTGACCCTTTTTCAGTTTGCCTGCTAACATCGCCTGATACAACGCTCTTTACGGGAAAGGGAGCAACGGGCGTTCTGCGCCCGCCGCGTCTAACGAGGAGGCACGATGCTAGAGGGACTCGTCCAGGACTACCAGCTGACGCTGCCCGCGATCTTACGCCGCGCCGAACAACTCTACGGCTACCGCGAGATCGTCACCCGCCGCCCGGACAAGTCCTTCCACCGCCACACCTTCGCGGACTTCGCCTCCCGCTCCAAGAAACTCGCCGTCGCCCTGAAGAAACTCGGCATCGAAGACGGCGACAGGGTCGGCACTTTGGGCTGGAACACCTACCAGCATTTGGAGGCGTATTTCGGGGTCCCGTCCTCGGGCGCCGTGCTCCACACGCTGAACCCCAGGCTGCACGAGGACGACCTCTCGTTTATAGCCAACCACGCCGAAGACAGGGTCATGCTCGTCGATGAGACGCTTGTGCCCGTCTTCCAGAAGTTCCGGGGGAACACGAACGTCGAGCACGCCGTCGTGGTCACCGAGGACGGTGACGTGCCTGAAGGTATGATCTCCTACGAAGACTTACTCTCGGACGCCGACGAGGCGGACTTCGAGTACAGGGACTTCGACGAGAGGCAGGCCGCCGCGATGTGCTACACGTCCGGCACCACGGGGAGGCCGAAGGGCGCCCTTTACTCCCACCGCTCGACGGTCCTCCACTCGATGATGGCCGCGATGGGCAACACGTTCGCCCTGTCGGAGAAGGATTGCGTGCTCCCCGTCGTCCCGATGTTCCACGTCAACGCCTGGGGTCTGCCCTTCGCCTCGGTCCTCGTCGGCGCGAAGCTGATGATGCCCGGTCCCCACCTTGACCCAGCAAGCCTCTTGGAGGACTTCGAGCAGGAGGGCGTCACGTTCACCGCGGGCGTGCCGACGGTCTTTCTGGCCGTCTTGCAGGCGCTCGACGCTGAGCCGGAGAAGTACGACCTGTCGAAGCTCAGGAGCATGGTAATCGGGGGGTCGGCGGTGCCGAAGGGGGTCGTTGACGCCTACGACAAGCGGCATGGGATCGACGTCGTCCACGCCTGGGGCATGACGGAGATGAGCCCCATCGGCACCGTCGCCAACCTGCCGACGGTCGTGGATGACCTGCCCGAAGACGAGAAACTGGAGTACAGGGCCAAGCAGGGCAACGCGGTGCCGTTCGTGGAGATCCGGGCCCGCGGGGACGAGGGGTTCGTGCCGTGGGACGGGGAGGCGATGGGCGAGCTGGAGGTGCGCGGGCCCTGGGTGGCTAGAAGCTACTTCAACGCGCCGGAGGGGGATGACAAGTTCACCGACGACGGCTGGTTCAAGACCGGGGACATCGTCACCATAGACGGCTACGGGTTCATCAAGATCACGGACAGGACCAAAGACCTCATAAAGAGCGGCGGGGAGTGGATCTCCTCCGTGGAGCTCGAGAACGCCCTGATGGCCCACCCGGCCGTCGCCCAGGCCGCCGTCATAGCCATCCCCCACGAGAAATGGGACGAGCGCCCGCTGGCCGCCATAGTACTGAAAGAGGGCGAAAATGCCACGGAAGAAGACCTCCGCTCCCACCTGGAGCAGGACTTCGCCAAGTTCTGGCTGCCCGACGCCTACGAGTTCGTCGAGTCCATCCCGATGACGGCCACGGGCAAGTTCCAGAAGCTGAAGCTGCGCGAGCAGTTCGAGGGCTACGCCCCCGCGCAGGGCTAGAAGGGTAGCGGGCGGATCAGCTGGGAAGACTTCGAGGGGGCGGACCCCGACCTCGCCTCCATCGGCGCCGAAAGGCTCTCCGACGGCTACGCCTTCCTCGCCACCACGAAGGAGGACGGCTCCCCGAGGGTCCACCCGGTCTCGCCGCTCGTCGGCCGGGGCCGGTTGTTCATCTTCATGGACCCGGCCTCCCCCAAGGGCCACGACCTGCGCCGCGACGGGCGCTACGCGCTGCATTCGGCGGTCGGGAGCCCGGAGGAGGGGCAGGCCGAGTTCCTCGTCACCGGAAGGGCGTCTCCGGTGGAAGACCCCGCCTCGCGGGAGGTGGCCGCCGGACTTGCCCGGTATCCGCCCCCGAACCGGGACGTACTCTTCGAGTTCGGCGTGGACCACGCGCTCCTCACGGCCTACGAAGACGGGCGCCCGACGCGCCGGCGCTGGCGCAGAGACGGCCTCCCTGGGATGGACTGATCTCGTGGAGGTGATCGGGGCCGGCTTCGGCAGGACAGGAACCACTTCCTTGAAAGCGGCCCTGGAGACCCTGGGCATCGGTCCCGCCTACCACATGACCGAGGCCTTCACGCGCCCCGAGCACGTCCGTTTCTGGGAGGCCGCCAGGCGCGGGGAGCGGGTAGACTGGGAAGAATTTTTCTCCGGCTACGGGGTGGCGGTCGACTGGCCCTCCTGCGCCTTCTACGCGGAGCTCATGGAAGCGTTCCCCGAAGCGGCCCTGATCCTCACCGTCCGCGACCCGGAGCGCTGGTACGAGAGCACCCGCAACACCATCTACGGGATCCGGAAGCTCTCCGCCGGCCCCCTCCCCACGAGGCTGGCCCTCTCCCTGGCCGGCCTCTTCGCCCCCGGCGTCACCGGCATGGTCCGGCTGGCGGACGGGATCGTGTGGAAGGGCACCTTCGACGACGGTTTCGAGGATAAGGCCCACGCCATCGAGACCTTCGGGCGTCACAACGAGGAGGTACGCCGCCGCGTACCCCCCGGGCGCCTGCTCGTCTACGACGTGAAGGAGGGCTGGGGGCCCCTGTGCGACTTTCTCGGCGTCGGGGCGCCGGACGCGCCCTTCCCGCATCTCAACGACACAAACGAGATGCGGCGCCGGCTCTTCGGGCTCGTCGTCCTCCCGGCCGCCGCGCCCGTTCTGGTGGTAGCGGGGGTTGCCACGGCGGCGTTCCTCATCCGTCGCGCGGCAAGACGCAGGGTACAAAGTTCCAGAACTGGAGGCCGATGAACGTCATGCACGAGATCACCGTCCAAAAAAACGTGCCGGCCAAAATGCGCGACGGCACGACCCTGATGTCCGACGTCTACCGCCCCGCGGAGGAGGGCCGGTACCCCGTCCTGCTCACCCGCCTGCCCTACGGCAAGGACCGACCCCGCGACCCGACGTACTTCGACCCCATCAGAGCCGCGGGCGCCGGCTACATAGTCGTGGTCCAGGACGTGCGCGGGCGCTACGCCTCGGAAGGTACGTTCACCCCGTTCGTCAGGGAGTACGACGATGGTTACGACACCGTCGAGTGGGCGGCGTCGCTCCCGGGCTCCAGCGGCGACGTCGGCATGTTCGGCCTCTCGTACTTCGGCAAGACCCAGTGGCAGGCCGCAGTTGCCCGGCCGCCCTCGCTGAAGAGCATGGTCCCCGGCGTCACGTGGGGCAACCACCTCAACGGCGTCCAGATGCGCGGCGGCGTTCAGGAGCTCGGCGTCATGCTCTACTGGGCGATGGCCGCTATCGCGCCGGATCTCCTCTTCCGCAAGCACCGCGCCGAGCCGGAGAAGATAGCGGAGAGGTTGCCCGAGCTCGTCGGGGTCGTAGACGAGCTTCTGGCCGGCGGCGGCTACGACGTGCTCCCCCTGAAGAACCTCCCCAACCCCGACGGCGTGGCCCCATTCGTCCGGGGCGGCTTCGAGCGCGGGGTGGACGACGAGAGCTGGGACTTTCTCAATATAGACGACAAGTACGACCGCATAAACGCCCCGACCTTCCACGTCGGCGGCTGGTACGACTGCTTTATAGGCGAGACGCTCAAACAGTACGAAGCGATGAGAAAGCGCTCCAAAGAGGCCGGTATGCGCCCGCCGCACCTGCTGGTGGGCCCCTGGACGCACGCGGACTTCGGCAGCACCTTCGGAGATCTGGACTTCGGCGTCGGCGTCTCGGGCGCGTTCCTGAACTACCGCGGCGGCCTGACCGACAGGCACCTCCGCTGGTTCGACGCCACCCTCAAGAACGACGCATCGGCGCTGGAGGGCACGCCGCCAATCCGGGTCTTCGTGATGGGAGAGAACCGCTGGCGCGGCTACGAACAATGGCCTCCCCCGGGCTCCAGGACGGAAAACTGGCACCTGCGCTCCGGCGGCGGGCTCTCGCGGGAGCCGGCCGGGGCCGCGGAAGAGCCGGCGGAATACGACTACGACCCGCAAAACCCCGTTCCCACGCTCGGCGGGCCGACGCTCATGGCGCCCATCCACGGCGCGGGCGCCCGCGACCAGCGCGGCATCGAGGCCAGGGACGACGTCCTCGTCTACACGTCCGACCGGCTCGATAGAGACTACACGGTCCTCGGCGCGGTCCACGCGACGCTCTTCGCCGCCTCCTCGGCCCCCGACACGGACTTCGTCGCCCGGCTCGTGGACGTCCACCCCGACGGCCGGGCCATCGGCCTCGCCGACGGCATCATCCGGGCCAGCGCGCGCGAGAGCTACCCCGCACCCGGCGTCGTGAGCCCAACCCCGCCCTCCCCCATAGAACCCGGCGGGGTCTACGAGTTTTGCGTGGACCTGTGGGCGACCGGCAACACGTTCAAGGTTGGCCACAGGTTGAGGGTGGAGATCACGTCCAGTTCCCACCCGCGTTGGGAGCGGAACCTGAACACCGGCGAGAGCGCCGTGTACTCCGACCGTTCGGAGGTGGCCCGGCAGACGGTCTTTCACGATGCGGGGCGTCCCAGCAGGGTCACGTTGAGCGTGGTGGAAGGGTAGGCGCGGTGGGTATCTCCAAGGCGGTCTTGATCACGGGCTGCTCCACCGGCATCGGCCGCGCGACGGCCGAACACCTGGCGGCCTCGGGCTGGAAGGTCTACGCCACCGCCCGCGACCTGGACTCGATAGCCGACCTCGCGGGGCGCGGCTGCGAGCTGTTACCCCTCGACGTCACGGTCGAGGACTCGATGCGTGCCACCGTCGAGGAGGTCGAGCGGCGGGAAGGCGCCGTCGGCGTCCTCGTCAACAACGCCGGCTACAGCCAGTCCGGCGCGGTCGAAGAGGTCCCGATGGACGGAGTGCGGCGGCAGTTCGAGACCAACGTGTTCGGGCTGGTGCGGATGTGCCAGCTCGTCCTGCCGGGTATGCGCCGGCAGGGCTACGGCAGGATCGTCAACCTCTCTTCCATGGGCGGAAAGTTCACCTTCCCCGGCGGCGGCTACTACCACGCCACGAAATACGCCGTCGAGTCCCTCAGCGACGCCCTGCGCTTCGAGGTCGCCGGCTTCGGCGTGAAGGTCTCGGTCGTCGAACCAGGCCTCATCCGCACCAGCTTCGCCGACACCGCGACGGTCTCGATGGAAGGCCCCGCCGGCGACGGCCCGTACGCCGGCTTCAGCGCCGCCGTCATAAAAGCCACCAGGGACAACTACGAGCGAGGCCCGATCCTCAAGCTCGGCGGCGGCCCCGAGACGGTAGCCGCCACGATAGAACACGCCATCAGCGCCGGGAGACCCCGCACCCGTTACGCCGTAACATCGTCCGCCCACCTCTTCATCTGGCTGCGCCGTCTCCTGCCGGACCGCGCCTGGGACGCGCTCGTCGGGACCGTCTATCCCCAACCCGGGAGGTAAGCGTTGGACATCGAAGGCAGCACCTTTCTCGTCGCCGGCGGCGGCTCGGGCCTCGGCGCCGCCACGGCCAGGATGCTGGCCCAAGCGGGCGCCGACGTCGTCGTCGCCGACCTGAAACAAGAGGACCAGGCCCCCAACACCCGCTTCGTGGAGACGGACGTGACCGAAGAAGGAAGCGTGAAGTTCGCCGTGGAGGCAGCCCTCGAGAACGGTCCCGTCCACGGCGCCATCAACTGCGCCGGCGTCGCCATCGCCGAGAGAGCCCTCGGCAGGGAAGGGCCCCACTCGCTCGACTCGTTCGCGAAGGTCGTAATGGTAAACCTCGTTGGCACGTTCAATGTTGTCCGACTCGCGGCGGAGGCGATGGCAAAGAACGAGCCCGGCGGCGATGGCTCGCGGGGCGTTATCGTGAACACGGCCAGCGTGGCGGCTTTTGACGGCCAGATCGGGCAGGTCGCCTACGCGGCGTCCAAGGGCGGCGTAGCTTCCATGACCCTGCCCCTGGCCCGCGAGTTCGCCAGGCTCGGCATCAGGGTCGCGACCATCGCCCCCGGCATCTTCGACACCCCGATGATGGCCGGGCTGCCGGAGGACGCGCGTAGATCCCTCGGAGAGCAGGTCCCGTTCCCTTCTCGCCTCGGCAAACCCGAAGAGTACGCGGCGCTGGTACGGCATATAATCCAGAACGACATGCTCAACGGGGAAGTCATACGTCTAGACGGGGCTATCCGGATGGCCCCGCGTTGAGGAGGCATCCTCGCGGAGATACGCGCCTTCGGTCAAGGCCAGACGTTTTTCCGTATCCCGTTACCTCTCCGGGTCCGACCACACCTCCTGCAACCTGTCGGGCCGGAGATCTGGTAGCACAGCGGCGATGGCTTCCCGGCGCTGCTCCCGGGCACCGAACCTCCACCTGAGGTTCCAGGTGAGCACGCGGAGCGGTCGGGCTTCAGCCACGGTGTCCTCCGCAGCCGGTCGAGCCGGAATGCGGCCGGCGCCATACGGGATCAGCCACCCCGACGGCCCGGCCGGGGAACGAGACGGCCTGTTCTGCTCATGTAGTCCCGGTACGCCTCCCCGAACTGCTCCAGCATCATCCGCTCCTCGCGCGGGACCCGCAGCACGTACAGGGGCAGGAAAAGCACCGCGCCCGCCCAACCGGCGATCCAGTTCTGCAGGAGCAGGGCCTGGGCGATGCTCCACAGCCACTGGGACGCGTACATCGGGTGCCGGACGCGCCGGTAGACGCCCCGGGTGACGAGCGCGTGTTCCTCTCGCAGTTGGAGCGAGGGCGACCAGTTGCGCCCGAGGTCGGCGTGCGACCGCCAGAACAACCAGACCG
>CAXTDD010000110.1:0-3431 GCA_964242955.1 uncultured Rubrobacteraceae bacterium
GCCACCACCTCGCCGGACGCAGCACCGCCGGGGTCGCCCTCTGGGAGGCCGATCCCCGGGAGGGTGAAACCACGGGCTTCGACCTGCTGGAGGCCTGGACGCCGCGAGACACCCGGAACTGGCCGCCGAGAGAGGATCTCGACGCCGCCAGGATACCCGCGCTCGCCGGGCTCCGGGGACGGACGCCGGTCGTGATGAAGGCTTCGGGGCTGGCCGAGGCGGAGCGTAAAGGGTGGGCGAAGGCCGGCGTCCGCTCGCTGCTGGTCGTGCCGCTGGTCGCTCCGGGTGAGGAGAGGATCGGGCTGCTCACCGTCGCCTCGCACCGCAGGTGGACGGGCTTCTCACGCTCGGCGGTGCGCCGCTACTCGACGGTCGCGGCCCAGGCGGCGCTGGCCCTGGAGAACATGCGCCTGGTCGAGGAGGCGCGCAGGGTCGGCCAGGAGGCCGGGACCCTCAGGGAGCGCGACCGGCTGGCGCGCGAGATCCACGACACTTTGGCCCAGGGCTTCGTCTCCATCGTGATGAACCTGGAGGCGTCGGAGGGTGGTCCCGGCCCGGACCGGGAGCGCGACGAGAAGATCGAACGCACCGCCCGCGAGAGCCTCTCCGAAGCCCGCCGTCTGGTTAAGGCGCTCGGCCCAGCGTCGCTGGAGAACGCCACCCTGTCCGAGGCGCTGGAGAACCTGGCCCGGCGCTTCTCCGAGGAGACGGGCGTGGAGGCCGAGGCCGTCGTCGATGGGGAGCCCGCCCCGCTCTCGGCCGGGGCGGAGGCCGCCCTGCTGCGGGTCGCCCAGGAGGCGCTGCACAACGTCCGCAAGCACGCCGAAGCCGCGCGCGTCATGCTCTCGCTCTCCTACATGGGCGAGACGGCCGTGCTGGACGTCCGCGACGACGGCAGAGGCTTCGACCCCGCCAGCGCGGACGACGAAAGCCCCGCCGACGGCAGATCCGGCGGCTTCGGCCTCAAGGGCATGCGGGACCGCATCCAAGAGCGAGGGGGCGTCCTGCGCGTCGAGAGCGCCCCGGGCGAAGGCACGACGCTAACCGTCGAACTGCCGGCAGAGGTTTCAGGCATCGGGCTTCAGGCTTCAGGTAATAACGAAGAGCTCAGGGCCGGGGCCTGATGCGCGCAATCTCCGGGCGCCCGCACCTTCGTAAGGACGACCCCGACACGAACCGCGCGACAGAAAGCCGAGGCCTGATGCCTGATACTTTGAGATCCGAAACCTCAAAACCCGAACCCTCCAATATCCGCATCCTGATCTCCGACGACCATCCCGTCGTCCTGGCCGGCATCAAGGACATGCTCTCCGCCGAACCCTCTTTCGAGGTCGTCGGCGAGGCGCGCGACGGGGAGGAGGCCGTCGAGCAGGCGCGGCGGCTGGATCCCGACGTCGTGCTCATGGACTTGCAGATGCCGAAGATGGACGGGGTCGCCGCGACGGCGAAGATAAGGGAGGTCCGCCCCGAGACGAACGTCCTGATCCTCACCACCTACGAGAGCGACGCCGACGTGCTGCGGGCCATCGAGGCTGGGGCCGGCGGCTACCTGCTCAAGGACGCGCCCAAAGAGGAGCTCTTCTGGGCCATCCGCGCCGTCTCAGAAGGCAAGTCGCACCTTTCGCCGGCCGTCGCCGCCAGGCTCACCCGCCGGATGCAACGGTCCGACGTCGAGGCTTTGACGGCCAGGGAGATCGAGGTGCTGGAGCTCGTCGCCCAGGGCGTCAGCAACAAAGAGATAGCGAAGAAGCTCTGGATCTCCGAGACCACCGTGAAGGGCCACCTCTTCCGCACCTTCGAGAAGCTCGGTGCCAGGGACCGCACCTCCGCCGTAACCGAGGCCCTCAAACGCGGCGTCATCCGCCTGGAGTCTTGAAGCGGAAAACCCCACGTACCGGAGATAGAGCGGCATAGAGTATATCGTCTCCCACAAGACGACCGGGCGCCGAAGCCTCCTGGCTTGGGCCGGCTTGCTCTTCATAACGCTCGTCTGGTTAGCCTTCGTCGTCCTGCTCCTCGCCCGGCCGTAGACCCGGCCTCGAAAACCTTCGTCGGGGATCGCGTTCGGAACCCGATACCGTACTTTCGGTCGGAGAGATGGATGCTTATGGAGGGCGCGGGCTCTGGGGCGCTTCCGTAGAGTCGTACTCGTAAAGTTCGCGTCGTCGCCGAGGAGCGGGGGCCGGAGGAAAGGAGGAGACGGGATGAAAGTACTGTCCACGCTGTTCTCGATGAAGGGACGCACCGGCCGTCTGCACTACCTGTTGCACCACCTGATCGAGGCCACGGTGGTCATCGCCTACCTGGCGGCGTTCCTCGCTGTTCCGGCGGGGGGCGCGGCCCAGACGGCCGTCGTGACCGGGTTAGTGATCCTGCTCCTGGTAGAGGGGGCGAGCGAGATCTGCGTGACGGTCAGGCGCCTGCACGACCTGGACCGGCCCGGCACGCACTGGTGGCTGCTGCCGACCCCGTTCGTCGGCTTCCGCCTGAGCCTGGCGCTGATATTCAACAAAGGAACGGAGGGGCCGAACCGCTTCGGCGACGATCCGCTGGCGGGCCACGGCGCCCCGGTCCCGGGGAGGGTCCGGTAACGGGATGCCCGAGCGCAAGGAGGGATCATGCAGCAAGGAGACCCGAACTACGGCCGGTACCGGGAGCACCACCTTCCCGCCGTCGGGCCCAGGGGCGAGCCGGAGGGCGAGACGCGCTGGCGGTCGCGGATGGACCCCGGGAAAGAGCAGACGTGGTCGATGCTCGCGCACCTGAGCGTGCTGGCGGGTTTCGTCGGGCTCGTGCCCTTCGGACCCCTGATCGTGTGGCTCGTCTACAGGAAACGTTCCCCGAGGGTGGGCTTCCACGCGCTGCAATCGTTCTGGTACCAGACAGCCTGGATCGCGCTCTTCGCCTACTACCTTTTCGTCACGGTCTTCCTGACGCTCTTCACGTTCGGTCTGGCCGCCCTGGTGATGGTGCCCTTAGGCTTCCTGCTGCCGCTCGTTCCCCTCGTCCACCAGTGCTACGCCGCCTGCAAGGTCGGCAGGGGCGACGACTTCCGCTACCCACTCATCGCCGACATGATAGACGGCGGTTGAAGGCGCCCGGACAACACCGGACTTTGTGGCCCGTCGTCCCGCCGGAAGACCAACCCCACACTTTCGGTCGGAGAGAGGGGTACTTCCGTAGGGCGCGGGGCCGGAGGCGGCATTGAAGACTGTCATCGAAGGACGAAAACGAAGCAGAGGAGGGCAGAGGATATGGGGATGACGACTCACGGTTACGGCGGGCCGTTCGCGCAGGCGCCGCCGGAGGCGAGGGCCGGGTTCGTGCGGCGGACTTACGCTCACCTCGCGGGGGCGGTGCTGGCCTTCGGGGTGGTCGAGTTCCTGCTCTTGCAGTGGGGCGGGGCGGAGGAGCTGGCGGTCACGATGGTC
>CAXTDD010000110.1:3441-4983 GCA_964242955.1 uncultured Rubrobacteraceae bacterium
GGCTCTTCGTGCTCGGTGCCTTTATGGGCGTATCCTGGATCGCCGAGAAGTGGGCGCGCTCGGGGGCGTCGCAGGGCGTCCAGTACGCGGGGCTGACGTTCTACGTCCTGGCCGAAGCCGTGCTGTTCCTGCCGCTCATGCTCCTCGTGACCCGGTACGCCGACGCCTCGGTGCTGCCGAGCGCGGCGCTCGTCACCGGCTTCCTCGTTCTGGGGCTTACCATGATCTCCTTCTTCAGCGGCGCCGACTTCTCGTTCTTGCGGGGTTTCCTGATCGTCGGCGGCGTCGTGGCGCTGGGCCTCATCGTCGCCAGCATCACGCTGGGTTTCACGCTCGGGCTCGTCTTCAGCGGGGCGATGGTCGTCTTCGCCTCGGGGGCCATCCTCTACCAGACCTCGCAGGTAGCGCTCCACTACCGCACCGACCAGCACGTCGCCGCGGCTTTGGGCCTGTTCGCCGCCGTCGCCCTGCTGTTCTGGTACGTGCTCCAGATCTTCCTGAGCTTCGGCGACGACTAGGAGACTCCGTGCTGCCGGGCGCCTCGGGACAAACCGACGAGCCCTTACCGCGTGCCGGCAACGACCAGTGCTTGGGACAGAACCCGCATCCGGACGAAAGGTTTGGTGCTTTATGCTTGACAGTCAGGCGGGCCAACGGCTATGACACCCCACCATCCGAAACGCGGCGGCGGGTTGAAACCCTGCGAGACCCTGAAATGGTCGCCCAATGGCCTGTATAGGAGGGTCGCCGGAGACCAGAGTCGCGCTCCGCTTTCCACGCTAGCATATGGGCGTCGGACAGCTTTCAAGCGGGGAGGGCGGAGCGTGGTAGACGGCGGACGGTTGTGGAAGAGGCTCTCGGAGCTGGCGGAGATCGGCAAGCGGGAGGACGGCGGCGTCGCCCGCCTCTCCTTTACGCTGGAGGAGCGGGCCGCGAAGGACCTCGTCGCCTCCTACATGGAGGAGGCCAACCTGGTGGTTCGCGAGGACGCCGCGGGCAACCTCTTCGGCCGCCGGGAGGGCGGGGACCCGGATGCCCCGACGGTCCTGATCGGCTCCCACGTGGATTCCGTCGTGAACGGCGGCGACTTCGACGGGCCACTCGGGGTGCTCGGCGGCATCGAGGTCCTGCAGACGATGGAGGAAGAGGACGTCGGGACGGAGCGTCCGGTGGAGGTCGTCGCCTTTACCGACGAGGAGGGGGCCAGGTTCTCCCTCGGCATGATCGGCAGCCGCGCCCTGACCGGCACGCTCTCGCAAGAAGACCTGCGCCACGAGGACAAGGACGGCATCTCTATCGGGCAGGCGATGCGGGACGCCGGCCTGGACCCCGAGAAGGTCGGCGACGCGGCAAGGACGCCCGACTCGCTCGCCGCCTACCTGGAGCTCCACATCGAGCAGGGGAAGGTGCTGGAGAACGAGGACCTGCCGGTAGGTGTCGTGACGGGCATCGCCGGCCCCGTGTGGCTGCGGCTCTCGTTTACCGGGGAGGCCGGGCACGCGGGCACGACGCCGATGGGCGTACGCCGCGACGCCCTGGCCC
>CAXTDD010000110.1:4993-7070 GCA_964242955.1 uncultured Rubrobacteraceae bacterium
AGGCTTCCTCCTGGACGCCCAGGAGGCCGAGCACCCGCCGATCACGCGGGGGGCCCGCGACGCCCTGGCCGCCGCGGCGGAGATTATCGGTGTCGTGGAGGAGGAAGCTTCGGCTACCGGCTCCACCGTGGGGACGGTGGGCCAGATCGGGGCGAGGCCCGGCGGCATCAACATCATCCCCGGCGGGGTGGATCTCTCGCTCGATTTGCGGGACATAGACGAGGCGGTGCGAGATCGGGCCGAGGCGCGCATCCGGGAGCGGGCGCAGGAGGCGTGCGGGCGGCGCGGCATCGGCCTTTCCTTCGAGGAGTTGCAGCGGCTTCCCCCCGCGCCGTGCTCCGAAGAGATTAGGGCGGTCATCTCGTCCGCGGGCGAGGAGGAGGGGATACGGGCCTTCACTCTGCCGAGCGGGGCCGGGCACGACGGGATGCACGTGGCCGGGCTGTGTCCGATGGGCATGATCTTCGTCCGCTCCAGGGACGGCATCAGCCACAACCCCAAGGAGTGGAGTAGCCGGGAGGATTGCGAAGCCGGCTGCAACGTCCTATATTTGGCCGCACTCGAACTGGCGAACCGTACTTGACAGCCGGAGGGGGCCCACCATCGCGACCGCAACCCACGATGTTCTCGTAGACGACGCACGACAGCAGGTGGTCGAGTGGAGGCGCCACCTCCACCAGAACCCCGAGGTCTCCTTCCACGAGGAACAAACGGCCCGCTTCGTGCGCGAGACGCTGGAGTCTTTCGGGGGGTTGGAGATCTCACGCCCCACCGAAAACAGCGTCGTAGCCCGCCTGATCGGCGCCAGGCCGGGCCGCACCATCGCCCTCCGCGCGGACATCGACGCCCTGCCCATCCTGGAAGAGAACGACTTCGAGTTCGCCTCCCGAAACCCCGGCGCCATGCACGCCTGCGGCCACGACGGCCACACCGCTATGCTGCTCGGCGCCGCGAAGATCCTCTCCGGCATGCGCGAGGAACTGAACGGGGAGGTCCGCTTCGTCTTCCAGCACGCCGAGGAGCTCTACCCCGGCGGGGCCGAGGAGCTGGTCGAGGCCGGGGTCATGGACGGGGTGGACGCCGCCGTCGGCATCCACCTCTGGTCGCAGACGCCGGTCGGCAAGGTCGGCGTCACCTACGGCCCGATGATGGCCGCCCCCGACGTCTTCAACATCACGATAAAAGGCAAGGGCGGCCACGCCGCGATGCCCCACCAGACGGTCGATTCCATCGCCGTCGGCGCGCAGGTGGTGACTAACCTGCAGCACGTCGTCGCCCGCGAGACGGACCCGCTGGCGAACGTGGTCCTGTCCGTGACGCGGTTCCAGGCCGGCACAACCCACAACGTCATCCCCGGCACCGTGGAGATGCAGGGGACCGTGCGGACCCTGGATCCGGCCGTCCGGGACCGGATGCCGGGCATCATGGAGCGCGTCGTCAGGGGCGTCACCTCGGCCCACGACGCCGGCTACGAGTTCTCCTACGAGAGGGGCTACAGGCCCGTCATCAACGACGACGGGTTGACGCGCGAGATCGAGGAGACGGCCCGCGACGTGGTCGGCGAGGAGAACGTCGAGGTCATGCCGCCGAACATGGGCGGGGAGGACTTCTCGGCCTACGGGCAGCGGGTGCCGGCGGCGTTCTACCTGGTCGGGGCCGGCAACGAGGCGGAGGGGATAACCGCCCCACACCACCACCCGCGCTTCACCATAGACGAGGACGCTTTGGAGATCGGGCTGAAGATGCACCTCGCCGTCGCGACGAGGATGCTCGGCGGAGGAGGCCCTTCGTGAAGCTGATACACGTCCTGGCGGCGTTGCCTTTCCTGGGCATTCTCGTCGGCGTCGCTTTCGCGAACAGGGTGGAGCCGTTCGTGCTCGGGATGCCGTTCATCCTTTTCTGGATCGTTATGTGGGTCCTTCTCACCTCGGTCATCATGGCGGTCGTCTACAGGCTCGACCCGGCGAACAGGGAGGACGGGGAATGAACCTGGCGCTCGTCGTCATCTTCTTCTTTCTCGCGGTCGCGCTCCTCCTCGGTATCCTGGCGCGTCGGGGTCAGGACATGAACCTGGAGC
>CAXTDD010000111.1:0-7045 GCA_964242955.1 uncultured Rubrobacteraceae bacterium
TCGGCGTGCTCGACGACCCGCGGTCCTTCGGCCACCACTACGACGTGGGCTCCGACGACGTCCTGACGACCGACCAGATGACCGACATCGCCGCGGAATCTCTCGGCCGGCGCCATCCGGTCAAGATCCATGTCCCGGGTACGTTGCTCGGTCTGTTGGCGCCGCTGATCGAACGGGCGAGCAAAATGCCTCGCGGTTCCTTCAAGGGCCTGGTGGACAGCCTGCCGGTCGACATGGACGGCGATCCGACGCCGATCCGGACGATCCTCGGTCGTCCGCCCCAGTCCTACCGCCAGGCAGTGAAGCGCGCACTGGGTTGATCTCCGCCCCTGCGCTACGACCACACGTCAACTCGCTCGGCCGCTACCAGTTCTCGCTACCCGAAGACCTCCTGCAAGGCGGCCTGCGACCGCTGCGCTGGCCAGGCATCCTGGAGGATGGTCGAATGTTCGTTCGAGTCGTTGGCGGTGTTTTCGTTCGAGTAGTACTCAGAGGCCGTTACTGTAGGGCGCCCGTCAGGTCGGCGGCGGTTGAACCGGTCTCGCGCAGGTAGTCCGAGAACTCGGCCAGGATCTCGGCCGGGTCGCGGACGAAGCTGGCGGTCCCTACCTGAACCACGCTCGCCCCGGCGAGCATGAACTCGGCGACGTCGGTCCCGCTCGTCACGCCCCCGCCACCGAGTACCGGCACGCCGACGGTCCTGGCGACGTCGTGGACGGCCTTGAGTGCCACGGGCTTGACGGCCGGCCCCGACAGTCCGCCTCTCACCAGCACCGACTTCTTCTTTGCGTCGATGGTCAGGGCCGGAATGGTGTTCATGACCGTGAGCGCGTCCGCGCCGGCCGACTCGGCGGCGCGGGCGTTGGCGACCACCCCCTCGTGGGTGAGCTTGGCGAAGAGCGTATTTGTGGGCGCCGCCGCGCGGCAGGCCGCCACGACCTCGTCGACGGCGGCGGGGCCGGCGCAGAAGGTGAGGCCGCCGTGCTCGACGTTGGGGCAGGAGAGGTTCAACTCTATGGCGGCGACGCGGCCGTCGTCGGAGACCCGCTCGCAGAGGGCGGCGAAGTCGCGGACCGTCTCCCCCGCCACCGACACGAAGATGGGGACGCCGAGGTCGAAGGCGTCGAGATCCTCCATGAAGCGCTCCACGCCGGCGTTCTGCAGGCCGATGGAGTTGACCATGCCGGCCGGCGTCTCCGCGACGCGCGGCGGCGGGTTGCCGGCCCTGGCCTCGGGCGTCGTGGTTTTGGGCAATATCGCCCCGTAGACGCCTTCGACCTCCCCAAGCGCCTCCTTCGCCAGCGTACCGGAAGCGGGAACCAATGGGGTCTTGAGCGTCATCCCGCACAGCTCGACCGAGAGGTCCACACCCGTGGTCCGCTCCCGCACTACCACGCCAGCACCTCCGCCCTGAAGACCGGCCCCTCGATGCAGGACCGGACGTACCCACCGTTCACGGGCACGACGCAGCCGTTGCACGACCCGTTCCCGCAGCCCATCCGTTCCTCCACGGAGAGCTCCCGCAAACCGTCGGGTCCGGCCGCCTGCTTCACGGCGGCCAGCATGGCGTTCGGGCCGCAGGCGTAGACCGTCGGGTACGTCGTGAGGTCGGGGACGGCGTCGAGCACGGTGCCGGGAGTGCCGGCTGACCCGTCCATCGTGGCGACGGACGCTTCGGGGAAGTCGTCGGCGACGGCGGCCGTATGCGCGTCGAGGAAGCCCAGGAACAAGTCGTGGTCGATGCCGCGGGCGGCGAGCTCCCTGCCCAGGATCTTGAGCGGCGCAACCCCTATGCCCCCGCCGAGCAGCGCCGCCCGGCCGCCGGAACCGTAGATCTCGAACCCCCTTCCCAGCGGGGCCGTGACGTCTATCGTCTCCGTCGCCCGATCTAGCATCGCCGTGCCGCGTCCCCTGACCTCGAAGAGCAGGCTCGCCACCCCGTCCTCGAAGTCGTAGAACGAGAACGGTCGGGCCAGGAACGGGTCGAGGGTCACCGGGTAGCCGGCCGCCCGGGCCATCACGAACCGGCCGGGCTCTACGCCCTCGCCGGGCCAGCGGTAGCTAAGGAGCGTGTAGGCGCCGAGCTCGCGGCGGTCTTCGATCTCTACCGTGTAAAACCTCACGCGCGCGTCGCGTAGAGGCCTTGGAGGGAGTTCACGCGGCGGGTGCCGCCCCGGATCTTTGCCTCTATCCCCTGCACCGCGGCGGCGGCGCCGGCCAGCGTCGTGATGCACGGGACGCCGTGCATGAGGGCCCTGCGGCGGATCAAGTACCCATCCGTCCGCGCCCCGCGCCCCCAGGGCGTATTCACGATCAAGCCCAACCCGTTCTCCTCGATGAGCGAGAGCACGTCCTCGCCGGCCTCCCCTATCTTCGGCACCACCACGACCGGCAACCCGTTGCTCCGGAGCACCTCGGCCGTGCCCTCGCTCGCCGAGATCTCAAACCCCAAATCAGCGAAAGCCCGCGCTATAAGCACCACCGACCGCTTGTCCCGATTGGAGACCGAGATGTACACCCGCCCGGATACCGGCAACGTCTGCCCGGCGGCGGTAAGCGCCTTGGCGAACGCGCCCCCGAAAGTGCGGTCTATCCCCATCGCCTCCCCCGTCGAACGCATCTCGGGCCCAAGCAGCGGGTCCACGTCCGCGAAACGGTCGAACGGGAAGACCGGGGCTTTAACGGAGAAATGTCCGTTTGTGGACGAATGGGGCCCGATGTCCCTGAGTTTCTCGCCGAGCAAGACCCTGGTTGCCAGCTTCGCCAGTGGGATTCCCGTCGCCTTGGAGATAAAGGGGACGGTGCGCGAGGCGCGGGGGTTGCACTCGATGACCATGATGTCGTCCCCGCGGACCACGTACTGGACGTTCATCAGCCCGACCACGCCGACCGCGAGGGCGAGCCGCCTGGTGTAGTCTTCGATCCTCTCCACCAGCGCCCGGTGCAGCGTGATCGGCGGCGTCACGCACGAGGAGTCCCCCGAATGGACCCCCGCCTCCTCGACGTGCTCCATGATCCCGCCGACGAAAACGTCTTCCCCATCCGAGACCGCGTCCACGTCAACCTCGACGTAATCCTCCATAAACTTGTCTACGAGAGTCGGATGAGAAGGCGTGGCGGTGGCGCTGGTCTTGAGATACAGGTCGAGGTCTTCGCCGCCGTAGACTATCTCCATCCTGCGCCCGCCGAGCACGTAAGACGGCCGCACGACCACCGGGTAGCCGAGCTCGCCCGCGACGGTCCGCGCCTCTGCCGGGGTCCTGGCCGTCCCGAACCTCGGGTGGGGGATGCCGAGGTCCTCCAGGAGCCGCCCGAAGCGGGAGCGGTCCTCGGCGAGGTCTATGGCGTCGGGGGAGGTGCCGAGAATGGGGACGCCCTCTTTCTCCAGTTCGCGGGCCAGCTTCAGGGGGCTCTGGCCGCCGAACTGCAGGATCACGCCGTAGGGCTTCTCGCGCCGGATCACCTCCAGCACGTGCTCGGCCGTCAGCGGCTCGAAGTAAAGCCGCGTCGAGGCGTCGTAGTCGGTCGAGACGGTCTCGGGGTTGGAGTTGACCATCACCGAGTCGTAGCCGGCGTCTTTGAGGGCGTAGCTGGCGTGCACGCAGGCGTAGTCGAACTCGATGCCCTGCCCGATGCGGTTGGGGCCGCTCCCGAGCACGATCACAGACGCGTTGTCCCCGCGCTCGACCTCGTCCTCGTCCTCGTAGGTCGAGTAATAGTAGGGGGTCTGGGCCGGAAACTCGCCGGCGCAGGTGTCCACGGACTTGTAGGTCGGGGAGACGCCGAGAGCGCGCCGGACGCCGCGGACGACCTCCGTCGAGGTGCCGGACGCGGCAGCGATCGTCTCGTCGGTGAGGCCGATCCTCTTGAGCTCCCGCAGTTCCTCGGCGTCGAGGGGGACGGAGATGGCGCCTTCGGCGGCGACGATGCGGGCGATGGAGGCAATAAAGAACGGGTCGATGCTGGTGCGGTGGTGGATCTCGCGTATGTCCAACCCGGCCCGCAGCGCGTCGAAGATCGCGAACACCCTGTAGGGCCCCGGCTCGTCCAGCCCAGCCTCGATGTCCTGCGGGTCCAACTCCAGAGAAGCCATAGCCTTCCCCAAACTCTCCGTAAACGTCCGACCTATCGCCATGACCTCACCCACCGAGTGCATTCTCGTCGTCAGCCTCGGCGATGCGCCGGGGAACTTCTCGAAGGCGAAGCGCGGTATCTTGGTCACCACGTAGTCCAGAGCCGGCTCGAACGATGCCGGCGTGGCGCGCGTGATGTCGTTCGGGATCTCATCTAATGAGTACCCGACGGCGAGCTTGGCCGCTATCTTGGCGATGGGAAATCCCGTCGCCTTGCTCGCCAACGCGCTCGACCGGCTCACCCGCGGGTTCATCTCGATCACGTAGAAATCGTCGCTGTCAGGATCAACCGCGAACTGAATGTTCGACCCGCCCGTACTGACCCCAATCTCACGTATTATGCGTAAAGAAGCCGAGCGGAGGGCCTGGTACTGGCGGTCTGAGAGGGTCTGGGCGGGGGCGACGGTTATGGAGTCGCCGGTGTGGACTCCCATGGGGTCTACGTTCTCGATGGAGCAGATGACGACGACGTTGTCTTCGAGGTCGCGCATGACTTCGAGCTCGAACTCTTTCCAGCCGGCGACACTTTTCTCTACGAGGACGCTGCCGACGGGGCTTGCCTCCAGGCCGTCTTCCACGGCGCGGCGCAGTTCGGTGTGGTCGCCTGCTACGGCGCCGCCCTTGCCGCCCAGGGTGAAGCTCGGGCGGATGATGAGGGGGTAGCCGATGCGGCCTGCCAGTTCCTCGGCGCCGGCGAAGCTCTTGACGGTGCGGCTCGGGGGAACCCGCAGGCCTATACGGTCCATGGCGTCGTGGAAGAGTTGGCGGTCTTCAGCTTTGTGGATAGAGTCGATCGAGGCCCCGAGGAGTTCCACGTCGAACTCCTCCAGGACGCCCGCCTCGTGCAGCCCGATCGAGAGGTTCAGCGCCGTCTGTCCGCCGAGAGTCGGTAGGAGCGCGTCGGGGCGCTCTTTGCGTAAGATCTCGGAGACCGCTTCGACGGTTAGGGGTTCGACGTAGGTTACGTCCGCCACCTCGGGGTCGGTCATGATCGTGGCGGGGTTGGAGTTCACGAGGACGACGCGGTAGCCCTCGTCGCGCAGGGAGCGGCAGGCCTGGGTGCCCGAGTAATCGAACTCGGCGGCCTGCCCGATCACGATCGGCCCCGAGCCGATGATGAGGATCTTCTCGATGTCGTCGCGCCGGGGCATCTCTAGCGCGCCACCGCCTTCGGCGAGACGCTGTCGATAAACCCGTCGAAGAGGTAGCCGGAATCTCTCGGCCCCGGGCTCGACTCGGGGTGGTACTGGACGCTCCACGCCCGAAGCTCTGGCGCCGATATGCCTTCGACGGTGCCGTCGTAGAGGTTGCGGTGGGTGAGCTCGACGCCTGTCGGCAGCGAATCTTCGAGGACGGCGAAGCCGTGGTTCTGGCTCGTGATCTCGATGCGCCCGTTCTCCAAATTCCGCACGGGGTGGTTGGCCCCGTGGTGGCCGAACGGCATCTTGTAGGTCCCGCAACCGAGTGCCAGGCCCAAAAGCTGGTGCCCGAGGCAGATGCCGAAGACGGGCACCTCGCCGAGCGCGGGCCGCAAGGCGTTCACGGCCCTCTCGAGGGCCGCGGGGTCCCCCGGGCCGTTGGAGAGGAAGAGACCGTCGGGGTTGGAGGACAGGATCTCGTCCGGTTCGGCCGAGCCCGGCATCGCGAGGACGGTGGCGCCGCGGCTCCTGAGTTCCTTGTAGATGGAGCCCTTTACGCCGTAGTCGAGGGCGACGATGCGGCAGCGTTCCTCGCCCAGCGCGGGCATCAGGGTGGGCCCGGTCAGGTCGGAGCCCGAGGAGGCAAGGTCCATGCCGACCATCGACGGGTGGGCGTTCGCCCTCTCTCGCAGCTTGAGGGGGTCTCTCTCTACCGTCGAGATCACACCCCGCATGGCGCCCTTGTCCCTTATTCGCCGGGTGAGGGCGCGGGTGTCCATGCCTTCGATGCCGAGGACACCGGCGTCGTCGAGGGTGGCGGCGAGGGACTGCTCGCTCGCCCAGTTGCTGTGGTACGGGGTGTACTCGCGGACCAGGACGGCGGCGGCCTGGACGGTGCGGGACTCCTCGTCGCCGGGGATCATGCCGTAGTTGCCGATCAGGGGGTAGGTGAAGAGCACGATCTGGCCCCGAAAAGAGGGGTCTGTGATCGTCTCCTGGTAGCCGACCATGCTGGTCGTGAAGACCACCTCGCCAGCGACCTCGCCGTCCCCGGCGAAGCTCCAACCCTCGAAGACCGAGCCGTCCTCGAGCACCAGCGTCGCCCTGCTGCGTCCCTGACGCCGGCTACCCGCGTGTTCCAAGTCGTGCTCCCGTCCTATCGTGTACCAACTCTCCCCCAACTATAGTACCCACAACCCGGCCCGTTAAGGTCCGTCCCAGGTAAGGCGAATTCGACGAGCGGCTGACCATCGACGCCGCCCCAACGGTCCACCTCTCCGAGAGGTCGACGAGCGCGATGTCGGCGACCTCTCCCACGCCCAATCCGCCGCCCTCTCCGACCCATCCACCTGGCGCGCAACTCATCGCCTCGACGAGGCGCGGGAGCGGGAGCTTGTCCTCGGCCACCAGCTCCGTGTAGAGGGCGGCGAAGGCCGTCTCGTGCCCGAGAAAGCCGGGGGCGGCCTCTTCGAGCGGTAGTTCCTTCTCTTCCGGGGCGTGCGGGGCGTGGTCCGTCGCCACGAAGTCGAGCACGCCGGTACGCAGGGCGTCGCCGACGCCATCCCTGTCGAGGTCGGGCCTCAACGGCGGGTTGACCCGGTACACGCCCTTCAGCGTCGAGACGAGCTCGTCTGTGAGCGTGAGGTGGTGCGGCGTGGTGTCGGCGGTAACGTCCGCCCGGTCCTTGAAGAAGGCGACGAGTGCGGCGGAGAGGGCCGTGGAGACGTGGGTTATGTGGGTGCGGACGCCGGTCTCGGCGGCCAGGATCAGGGC
>CAXTDD010000112.1:0-7031 GCA_964242955.1 uncultured Rubrobacteraceae bacterium
ACGCCCACCACCACCCGGGCGATGCCGGCCCGCCGGATGGCGTCCACACACGGCGGCGTCCGGCCGTGGTGATTGCAGGGCTCAAGCGTCACGAAGAGCGTGGCGCCCCGCGCGGCGTCTCCCGCGGCATCCAGGGCGCGGACTTCGGCGTGGTTCCCACCTGCCCTCACATGCCAGCCTTCACCAACGACGGTGTTACCGCGCACCACCACGGCCCCCACCAGGGGGTTGGGCGAGACGGTAAAACGCCCGCGCTCGGCAAGCCGGCGGGCGAGATCCATAAAAGAACCTCGTACCAAGTTGACCTTTCTCCCATCCGGACTATGACCGTCGGCGCCGGATTACGGTCCGTCGCATACGCGAAGCAAACCTTCACCGTCTCAACCCCCGGGCCAGACCCGTGGGCTCGCGGGCTCCCCGTCAGGACCACTCCCTCCGGGCTCACCGCCGGTGCGGGAATTCCACCCGCCCCCGAAAAGTTACCAATGAACTAATACCACAGGTAAGCTGGCTCTGCCAGCTTACCAGCACGCAGCCTTCGGCTGCTTTCGGCCCGCTTCGCCCTATGGGCTACGCTCTCAGCACGCCTCGGGCCTACCGGCCCTCGCTTTCAGCTTTTAGCCGTTCGGGACCCGCCCGGCCGCGCCAGAGCAACCGCCGCCGTCAGTATCGCCCCGAACGGCGGACGGTCCGGCGCCCCGGGCAGCGCCACCCACCAAAGAGCTGAAAGCGGAGGCGAAGCCGGAGCGTGCTGAAAGTGGAAGCCGAAGGCTGGAACGTGCTGAAAGCGCAGGCGAAGCCGGAGCGTGCTGAAAGCCGCCCGAAGGGCGGCGTGCTAGGCGACGCCGCGCGCGGCATCGATAATCCGCCTCATCTCCGTTGCGGCGTCGCCTTTATAGACCGCGGAGCCGGCGACGAGGACTTGGGCTCCAGCCTGGACCATGACGGGCGCCGTCTCGGCGGTGATGCCGCCGTCCACCTGCACGGGGAGGTCTGTCATCTCTTTGAGGCGGCGGACTTTATCGGCCATCTCCGGGATGAAGGATTGGCCGCCGAAGCCGGGGTTCACGGTCATTACGAGCACGTAGTCCAGGTAGGGGAGCGCCCACTCGATAAACTCGGGCGGGGTCGTTGGGTTGAGGGCCACGCCGGCCTCGCAGCCGCCGGCCCGGATCATGGTCAGGGTGCGGTGGAGGTGGGTTACGGCCTCGGGCTGGACGGAGATGCTCGCCACGCCCGCTTCTACGAAGGGTGGGATCAGGTTGTCAGGGCTGTCTACCATGAGGTGGGCGTCCACCGGCAGGTCTATGGCCTCGACCAGGGACGCGGCCACGACGGGGCCGACGGTCAGGTTGGGCACGAACTCGTTGTCCATCGCGTCGAAGTGGACGAGCTCGGCCCCGCCGCGCTGCGCCCTACGGACCTCTTCCGCCAGGTTCGCGAAGTCGGCCGCCAGGATCGACGGCGCCCCCACAATCCTGTCCCCGAGCTCTCCCCAAAAACCCAAAGCCGGCATCCTTCCCGTCAGGACGTGTCGGCTGGCTATTCTAGCCGATAAGCTCGAAGACGCGGAACATAGGGAGGTACATCGCGACGATAAGGCCGCCGACGATGGCGCCGACCACCACGATCATGAGCGGCTCGATGATGGAGGTGAGCGCCTTGACGGTCGCGTCTACCTCGGCTTCGTAGAAGTCGGCTATCCTGGCGAGCATCGAGTCCAACTCCCCGGTCTCTTCCCCGACCGAGATCATGCGCGTCACCATCGGCGGGAAGACGCCGCCTTCGAGCGCCCGGTGGATCGGCGCCCCCACACGCACCGCGTCCCGGCCTGCGAGCAAAGCCTCCTCTATAACCGGGTTGCCGGAGGAGCCGGCCGTGATCTCGATGGCCTGCAAGATCGGCACGCCGGACGTCGCCAACGCCCCGAGCGTGCGCGCAAACCGCGCGAGGGCGACCTTCCGCACCACCTGGCCGATCCCTAGTGGAATGGACAGCGAGAGCCGTCCCCACGCCCGCCTACCTACCTCCGTCCGCCTCCACCGCAGAAACGCAATTACGCCCAGACTACCCGCAACGAGAAGGACGACACCGCCTATACCAACCACCAGGTCCGAGAGGCCCATCGCGATCCGGGTGGGGAGCGGAAGCACGCCGCCGAGGTCCTCGAACATCCGGGCGAAGACGGGAACGACGAAGACCAGCATGAAGGCGGCGGCGAGAAGGGCCAGCGCCAGCACGGTCGCCGGGTAGGCCAAGGCGCTCTTTACCTTCCGTTTGAGCTCCCGGTCGTGCTCGAGTTGCGAGGCCAGCCGCGGCAGAACCTCGTCGAGCACGCCCCCGACCTCCCCGGCCCGCACCATCTCCACGTAGAGGTTCGGGAAGACGTCGCGCCGTCCGGCGAGGGCCGCGGAGAGCGCGGCGCCCGACTCGACGTCCGCCCGGACGCCGGAGACCACGTCCCGCAGCCGGCGCTTCTCCGCCTGCTCGGCAAGCGCGTGCAGCGCCCGCACGAGCGGCAGCCCGGCCCCGATCATGGTAGCCAACTGCCGAGTGAAGACGACGAGGTCGTCGGTGGTGACCCTGTCGAACAGTTCAAAAACGAGGCTGCGCGCGGCGCGTTGCTCTCTTACGGAGATCACGAGCAGGTTCCGCCGGCGCAGCTCCGCGGCCACCTCGGCAACGCTCCGGCCCTCCGTGCGGTCTTCCAGGATCCCACCCCGGCCGTCGCGCGCCTTGTAGTCGTAGACGGCCACGCGCCGCCCCCTTACCGGCCCGACGACGCGCGAAGCCCGTCGCGCGGGCTGTTACGGGCGGGACCCGCGAGGCGGCGGAGTTCTTCGGTGTCTCCCGAATGCGCTTCCGCGTCTTCCGGTGCGACGAGGCCGTCGCGGACGAGTTGGGCCAGGGCGGCGTTCATGGTGCGCATGCCGGCTTCGGCACCGGTCTGCATGGCGGAGGGGATCTGGTGGGTCTTGGCGTCCCGGATCATGTTCCTGATACCCGGCGTCGCCGCCAGCACCTCGCAAGCCGCGACCCGCCCACCCCCGCGACGCCGCACGAGGGTCTGGGAGACGACGGCCTGGAGGGTGTTGGCGAGTTGGGTCCTGACCTGCCGCTGCTGATGGGACGGGAACACGTCGATAATGCGGTCCACCGTCTGGGGGGCGCTCTGGGTGTGCAGGGTCGCGAGGACGAGTTGTCCCGTTTCGGCGGCCGTGACGGCGAGCGCGATGGTTTCCAGGTCGCGCATCTCGCCGACCAGGATCACGTCCGGGTCCTGGCGCAACACGCGCCGCAGGGCGCGCTTGAACGAGGCGGTGTCCTGCCCGACCTCACGCTGGTTGATGATGCAGTTGCGGTCGCGGTGCAGGAACTCGTCCGGGTCCTGTCGCAGAGCCTGCCGCAGCGCCCGCGAGAAGCTCCTGGTGTCCCTCTCCACCTCGCGCTGGGTGATGACGGACTTCTTGTGGGCGTGCAGGTACTCGGTGGGGTCTTCGACGGTGACGACGTGTACGCTCCTGGTGCGGTTGATCCTGTCGATCATGGCCGCCAGCGTGGTGGATTTGCCGCTCCCCGTTGGCCCGGTAACGAGCACTATCCCCCGCGGAACCTCCGTCAGCCCCGCGACTACGGGCGGCAGGCCGAGTTCCCCGAGTTCGGGCACCGTCGCCGGTATGCTGCGGAAGGCCGCCCCCGGCGCGCCGCGTCCGAAGTACGCGTTGGCCCTGAAACGCCCGCCTTCGGGGAGCGAGTAAGCGAGGTCTAGTTCGAGGTCCCGCGCCAGCCGCGCCCGCTGCTCGCCGGTCAGGATGGAGGAGATCAGCGCTTCCGCCCTATCCGCGGTGACGACCGGCCGATCGAGGGGCGCGAGTTGCCCGTCGATACGAACCGTCGGTGGCAACCCGGGAGAGAGGTGGAGGTCGCTCGCACCGAGCGAGACGGCCTCGCGGAGGAACGCGTCGAGATCGTTCTTTGGCAACCTAGATCACGGTCCTCAAGACCTCTTCTACGGTGGTGATGCCCCTGGCCGCCTTCTTGAGCCCGTCCTCCCTGAGCCGCACCATCCCGCCGGCTTCCGCGGCGCGGGCAAGCTCGCCGGCCGGCACCCGGCGCAGCACGAGCTCGCGCAACGTGGCGTCCAGAACCATCATCTCGTACACGCCGACCCGGCCCTTGTATCCGATACCGCCGCACTTGCGGCAACCGACGGGCTCGAAGAACCTCGCGTCAGCCGCGGTTTCCTTTGGAAGATCCAACCCTTCCACGGCCGCGGCGTCGAGTTGCAGCGGGCGTTTGCAGTGCCCGCAGAGCCTGCGGGCGAGACGCTGGGCGATCACGCAGTCCACCGCCGACGCCGTCAGGAACGGCTCCACGCCCATGTCCGTCAGCCGCGCGACGGCCGACGGCGCGTCGTTGGTGTGGAGGGTCGCCAAGACCAGGTGGCCCGTTAGCGCGGCCTCGATGCTGGTGCGGGCGGTTTCGTGGTCCCGGATCTCCCCGATCATGACCACGTCCGGGTCGGCGCGCAGGATGCTCCTGAGCCCGGAGGCGAAGCCGAGGCCGACCTTCGGGTTGACCTGGACCTGGTTCACGCCGGGCATCCTGTACTCGACCGGGTCCTCGACGGTGACGATGTTCTTCTCGGCGCTGTCGATCTCGCCCAGCGTCGCGTACAGCGTCGTGGATTTCCCGCACCCGGTCGGTCCCGTCACGAGAACCGTCCCATAGGGTCGCCGGAAGATTCTCTCGTACCGGGCGAGCATCCCAGGCTCGAAGCCGAGCCGCCGCAGATCGACCTCGACGTTGGAGGTATCCAGGAGGCGCAGCACGACCTTCTCGCCGTAGACGGTTGGCAGCGTCGCGACCCTCAGGTCGGCCCGTTGGCTGCCGAGCTTCACCGAGAGCCGTCCGTCCTGGGGCACCCGGCGCTCGGCGATGTCCAGATCTGCCAGGACTTTGATCCTCGCGACCACCCCCTCCTGAAGACCCGAGGGCACCGCCATCATCTCCCGCAACACACCGTCCACCCTGTGGCGGACACCCGTCTCCCCCGCGCGCGGCTCCACGTGAACGTCCGAGGCCCCGTCCCCGACGGCGCGCCGCAGGATCGAGTTCACCAGCCCCACCACGGGCCCGTCGCTGGCCCCCGCGAAGCCAAGCTCCAGAGCGCGTTCGTCTTCCGGGTCGTCTATCTCGTCCGGCTTCGAGAGCAGCTCGGCCACCTCCTCGCCCACCGCGAACACCGCGTTCGAGACGCGCTCGATCTCCTCCCACACCGCAACCACGGGCCTGACGGGGTGACCCGATAGCATGGTAAGGTCCTCGATCGCGTAAAGGTTCGTCGGGTCCCGCATGGCGACGACGAGCTTGCCGTCCTCGACCCTCAAGGGCAACACGCCGTGCCGGCGCAGGACCTGCCGGTCCACGAGGGCGGCGACGCGGCGGTCCACGTCCACCTCCGATAGCTCCACGAAGTCGAGGCGAAGCCTCGCGGCCAGCGCCCGGCAGACCTCCGCTTCGCCCACGTATCCCAAGACGACGGCGAGGTCCGTGACCGTCCGCGCATCTCCCGCCCGCCTCAGCGCCAACACCTCCTCGAACTGGCCCCGCGTCAAGAGCCCTTCCTCCAGCAGAACGTTCGCCACCGCGTCCGTCTCCCGGACCTTCATAGCCTCCCTTCCGTCATCCTTCTCCGACCTCGCACTATCTTCGAACGCCTGCGCCCCACGCTTTAGCCGCACCTAGACCAACGGTCAATACCAACGCAAAGCATCCACGTATCCGGCCCACAACTCTTGTCCGAAGAAGGCCGCCAGCAGCCCTCCGAGGGACATGAACGTCCCGAACGGGAGTGGGGTCCGGCGGTCGATCGCTCCGGAGATCAGGAGCAATGCCCCTACGACCGCACCGACGAGGGAGCCGAGAAAGACGGCCAAAAACGCGTACGGCCCGAGGAACGCCCCAAGCATGCCGCCCATCTTGACGTCCCCCATGCCCATGCCGCCGGGGCAGGCGGTGGCAACGACGAAGAGGGCGCCGGCGACGCCGAGGGCGCTGGCCGGATACATCCACCACCATTCAGGGTACGCCACGATCGACAGCGGAAGCCCGATCAGGCCGGCAGGCAGCACGATCGCGTTGGGCAACAACCGGCGCTTGAGATCGATAATGCCCAGCGCGACCACGGCCGAGACGAACACCACCACCCGGACCAACCCGATACTCGCCGGAACCTCCGCCGGCAGCCAGGCACCAACCTCCGTCACGGGACGACGCACCGCGCCTCGCCACGGGCCCCAAGAAGACCGACCGCCCAGGCGTTCGACACACGCACCCCCTGCTCGATACCATCGCGTCCTCGCAGGGGTTATCGTCCAGTGCTCCCGGTTACGTTAGCGACGATCATCATGCCGGTCGTTGCTCGACCGCCCGGAGCAACCTTTAACGCGGCTCCCCCCAAACCGGTACGCAAACCCCGTGACGTTCGGTGACGCGAGACCAGAGGTAGGGCGAGCAGGTCACACCACCGCGGATGATTGGCCGCCCGGCTACAGTCTCATCGTGGGCGAACGCGTCAACGGACCTGTCGTCCGGGGTGGTTCAGCGTGTACTGATTTTGTGTTGGTGGGCAACGGGGGTCTGCGGCTTACCGGTCCGTGAGCGCGAGTTTGGCGGCGAAGCCGATCAGGAACGCGCCGAGCGCACGCTCGATCCACCTGCGGGCGACGGGCGCGGCGAGAACGAGGTCGCGGACGGCGGCGCTCGCGAACGCGTAGGCGGCGAACACGGCGAGGGTCATGAGCATGAAGACCCCGCCGAGCCCGATGAGCCTCGCGTCGAGCAGGCCCGGCGAGGCGTCGAGGAACTGCGGGAGGAAGGCGAAGAAGAACAGGGTCAGCTTCGGGTTCAGGACGTTCAAGAGGATCGCGCGCCGCACGACCAGGCCCATGGGACCCGAGCCGTCTTCGCCGTCCAGCGGCAGGGTGCCGGCGTCGCGGATCATCGACGCGCCCATGAAGACGAGGTAG